>JALRAA010000198.1 GCA_023262645.1 Burkholderiaceae bacterium | reverse complement strand
GCCTTCCCCCACCCGACCAAGACGCCCTGGCGTACCTCGCCGATGCGATCCTGCACCACCCGACAGACATGCAGCCGCTTGTGGAGGCAGAGCTCGCCGCGGCACCGGGTCTGCTCAGGCGGTTTGCGGTGAACGCAAACCGAGTTCTTCAACCATGCGCTGTCGCATTTGAAATTTCTGCGGTTTGCCCGTTGCGGTCAAAGGAAATTCGCGCACCAACCGCACATAACGCGGTGTTTTGTAATGCGCCAAACTGGCTCGGCAAAATTCCACGAACTCATTGGGCTCTGCGGATTGACCCGGCTTGAGAATCACCCAAGCCGCGATTTCTTCACCGTACTTGGCATCTGGCACCCCGAACACTTGCACATCAAGCACCTTGGGATGCTGCATCAAGAAATTTTCAATCTCGCGCGGGAAAACATTTTCACCGCCGCGAATAAGCATGTCTTTGACGCGTCCCACGATATTGCAATACCCTTGTGCATCGATCGTTGCCAGGTCGCCGGTGTGCATCCAACCCGCGTCGTCAATCGCCTCTTTGGTTTGCGTGGCATCTTCCCAGTAGGAACGCATCACCAAATATCCGCGCACACACAATTCGCCTGCGGTACCGACAGGCACCATGCGGCCGTTTTCGTCAATCACCTTGGCTTGCACATGCGGTTGAATACGCCCTACGGTAGCCACCCTGCGTTCCACGGGGTCGGACACGTGCGACTGAAACGACAAAGGCGAGGTTTCGGTCATGCCATAGCCGATGGTGATTTGCTGCATGTGCAAAGTACGCATCACCGCTTGCATGGTTTCCACCGGACAGGGTGCGCCAGCCATGATGCCGGTGCGCAAAGAACTCAAGTCGAGTTGATGGACCACAGGCTCTGCCAACATAGACACAAACATCGTGGGCACACCATGCAAAGCCGTGCATCGCTGTTGGTAGACCGCACGAAGCGTGGCCTCGGCGTCGAAACCCTCTCCAGGGAACACCATAGCCGCGCCCACCGCCGTGGCAGTCAACACCCCCAAGACCATGCCAAAGCAATGGTAGAGCGGGACTGGAATACACAAACGATCTTCGTGGGTCAACGCCATCGATTTCGCGGCGAAACGGGCGTTGTTCACGATGTTGAAATGCGACAGGGTTGCCCCTTTGGGGTGGCCGGTGGTGCCACTGGTGAATTGGATGTTGATGGCGTCGTCCGGATCTAGCGACGCAGACAAATCTTTCAACCTCGCGTGTTGCGCAGGACCTGCTTGCTGTAGAAAGGCTTGGAAACGCAAGGCGCGAACAGGCACCGGCAGTTGCTCTGCCTGTCGAGTTGGCAACGACAAATCGTCCAACACAATGACATGCTTGAGATGCTCAAGCCGCAAGGACGTCAAATCACCAGCAACGCCCGGACGGTCGATCTCAGGCGCCAACTGTCGCAAGGTTTCAAGGTAATTGTTGGATTTGTGGCCACGCGCCATCACCAGCATGCGACAACGCACTTTGTTGAGTGCATATTCCAGTTCGCTGCTCTTGTAAGCAGGATTGATATTGACCAACACCGCACCGATACGCGCGGTGGCAAATTGGGTGAGCAACCATTCCAAACGGTTGGGTGACCATATGCCAACCCGGTTGCCACGGCGTATGCCCATGGCCAGCATGGCAGCCGCCATGCGGTCCGCCTGTTGCTGCAAGTCATACCAACTCAAACGCTGGTTTTGCGCGACAAACACCGCTGCATCGCGCGAGCCATGTCGGGCCACAGTACGGTCGAGCAACTGAGAAACCGTGATGAAGTGCAACGATGCATCGGTTGAACCCGCGACATACGACAGCGAACCCGGCGGGCTCAATGAAGGATTGGCACCGCCTTTGACCCAGTCGGACAAAAATGGATTGTGAGACACGTTAGCCTGTTTCCTGCTGCCAAAAGTGGGTTGGCGCGATCAGAAATTGCGCCAATCACCAGACTGCTCAAACGCATGGGCAGCTCGGTAAATGGTGGATTCGTCCCAATGCTTGCCAACCAACTGCATGCCAATGGGCAAACCGTTGGACATGCCGCAAGGAACGCTCATGGCGGGGTGACCGGTGACATCCAATGGACAGGTGTTGCCCAACATTTCCAATGCCCGCTGAACATACAACTTGAGCGGCGCGTTGGCCGGTGGCAAAGGCGTGGCCTTCATCGGCAAGGTGGGCCACAACAACAAATCAAACTTCGACAAGGCCTTGTCATAGGCCTGGGCCAACACACGGCTCAAGTTTTGCGCCTTGGCATAAAAATGGCCACGGTAGTTTTTGATGAAATATTCACCGGCCATCATCGATACCTTGAGTGAGGGAGACAGTTCATCGGCACGCGCACGCCAAGCGGCATGCGCGTCCAGCAAGCTGGTGGTGTACAAACCTTTCCAACTGAAGCCCATGCCGTTGCCGTTCATCATTTGCGCTTGCAAGCCTTCCACCGCAATCGCGGTCCAAATCGCCGGACCATCCATGTGCATGGGCACTGACACGTCTTCGACAATCGCGCCCATGGCCCGCAAGCGTTCGGCAGCTTGACGCACTTTTTGGTCCACATCGGGCTCGCTGTCGGCGCGGTTAAAGCCTTCCAACATCACACCGATGCGCAAACCCGACACACCGCGGCCTAAAGCGGCTGTGTAACGGTCGACACGCGGGCTGTATTGGCGCGGGTCCAATCCATCCGCCCCCGCAATCACCTCCAGCAACAAGGCGTTGTCAGCGACGTTGGCCGTCATGGGACCGGCATGGTCGATGGTGGCCTCGATCGGCATCACACCGGTGTAAGGGACCAATCCATGGGTGGGCTTCATGCCGTAAATGCCGCACCATGACGCAGGCATGCGGATCGATCCGCCTTGGTCTCCACCGATCGCCAAATCGAGTTCGCCAGCACCCACCAAGGCAGCCGAGCCCGAAGAAGAACCGCCTGCGGAATACCCATAGCGGTAAGGGTTGTGCACCGGACCGGCGGCATTGGTGTGGCTGCCGCCGGACAAACAGAAATATTCGCAATGCGCTTTGCCAGCGATGGTGCCGCCCGCATCCAATATGCGCGTGACCAAGGTGGCATCCACATCGGGCACATAGCCTTCCAGGGAAGATGCGCCATTCATCATGGGCACACCTGCCAAACAAACATTGTCTTTGAGCACCACGCGCTTACCAGCCAACGGTCCGTGTGCGGCACCGCGCACTTCGCTCTTGACCGCCCATGCGTTCAAGGGGTTGTCTGCTGGGCTGGGTTTGACACCTGGCGTTCTGGGGTAGCGCACCGGTGGCAAGTTGTCGGGCAACTGTGTGAGCCTGTCGTAGGACTGGAACGTTCCTTCCATGATTTCCAGGTATTCGGCCACTTCGCGCGATGACATGTTCATGTGCAAAGACTCGACGATGGCGTGCATCTGATCGACAGTTGGACGTTTGACAGTTGACATGATTCCCCCGGGGCCAGTGGCCATTGAATCGATGGCGGTTGAATGCGACCGCTTGTTGGTTGATGTGGACTTGGCAGGCGCACGGTGCTCTGTGTGGCCTGGCGTTGCAGGTGAATGAGAAATCGGTGCAGCCGGCACGACTGGCGCACTGTGGTGTTTGTTGGCTGATGCAACATGGTTGTTTGAAGCCGCCGAAGCGGTGTGGGGACTGTGCGTCATGCGCGCAGAGCCCATGCCAAGCAATTCACTCAAACCGCCACCGCGCAATTCGTGGGCTTGCAATTCTTTGATGATGGTGCCGCGCTCGAAAACCACCACCCG
>JALRAA010000197.1 GCA_023262645.1 Burkholderiaceae bacterium | reverse complement strand
GCACCCACCACCGTTTCAAACTCATGCAAATTGGGTGTGATGACAGTGGCGTTTTTGTATTTCTCAAAGTCTTTGCCCTTGGTATCGATGAGTACGGGTATGTCTTTTTGACGCGCCAAAGTGATGAGCTGGTTGAAATCAGCCAACGTGCCTTTGGCATAGTCGGACAAGATGACCGCATCGACCGAAGAAAGCAATCCATCGTATTTTTCAAGGAATTTTTCTTGTGGCCATTGCCCATAAGGAATTTCGAAATCCAGGCGAATCATTTGCTGCTGCCTTGACATCACCCGATTTTTCACAATCGTGGTGGCACCGGGCAACTTGACCAGATGGGAAATGATATTTTTTTGATTCAGCAATGCTTCTAGCTGCTCACCGGCCTGGTCCTCACCGATCAGCCCCATTAACAATGCATGGGCACCCAATGACGCGACATTGGCCGCTACGTTGCCAGCGCCGCCCAGCCGGATTTCCTCTTGCTGGACATTGACCACCACCACCGGTGCTTCCGGAGAAATCCTGTTGGATTGCCCGTACCAATAGCGGTCAAGCATGACATCTCCCACCACCAATACACGCACTTTAGAAAAATCGTACGGACTGGCTGATGAAGATGGAATGGGTTCGCGCATAGGGTGGTGAGAGGTCAGACCATTCCCAGATCGGTTTCAACACGGTGGCAAATAATGTGACCGAGCAAAATATGCATTTCCTGAATACGTGCAGTTTGTTGATGTGCAATGACCAATGACAAGTCGCATTCCTTGGCCAACGCACCGCCGTCGCGACCTAAAAGTCCAATGCTGGTCATGCCCAGCTTTTTGGCTTGCTTCACCGCATTGATCACATTGGCTGAATTGCCGGATGTAGAAATGGCAATCAACACATCGGCCGGCCGGCCCAATCCTTGCACTTGCCTGGCAAAAATCTGGTCAAACGCATAGTCATTTCCCACGCAAGTCAATACCGATGTGTCTGTGGTCAATGCCAATGCGGCGATGGGTTCTCTGTCTTTGGTAAATCTGCCAATGAACTCTGCCGCAATATGTTGGCTGTCAGAAGCGGAACCCCCGTTGCCGCACAGCATGATTTTTCCCCCGGCTTTGACCGCTGCGACAATAACGCTACAGACTTGATCGACATCATGCTCTAAGGTTTTGACCAATTCACAAACAGCTTGGTGTTCGGTCACGTGCTGTAAAAACAAAGAAGGGGTCATAAAAATAATAGTTATTTCTGTCAGTCGAATTTGGGCGGTTTTTTATTCTGTAAATTCGCAACGCATTATACTGTCTGGGTTTGTTTACAACGCGTCATTGACCAACACATCCATTTCCCTTTTTTGGGTTGAGCGTTGTTTAATTTGGCACCCTTCAACCTGTTAACGAACCTCCTCATACGATGATCATCGTCACCGGCGGCGCCGGCCTCATCGGCAGCAATGTGATCGAGCAGCTCAACCAGCGTGGGCAGAACGACGTACTGGTTGTTGACCATTTGAAGAACGGCCAAAAAATGCACAACCTGGCCGATCTGCATATCCGTGATTATTTAGACCGCGACGATTTCATGGCCCGTATTCAATCAGGCCAAGACATGGGCCAGGTAAGTGCCGTGTTCCATTTGGGCGCTTGCTCTGCCACCACCGAGTGGGACGGCCAGTTCATGATGCGCAACAACTTTGAATACAGCAAGCAACTGCTGCACTGGTGCCAGCGTGTCAATGCTTCTTATATATACGCGTCTTCTGCCTCGGTGTATGGCTTGGGCAAGCGCGGTTTTTCGGAGCAACGCGATTGCGAGCGGCCGATCAACATGTATGCGTATTCAAAATTTCAATTCGACCAATACGTGCGAAGCCTGCAAGGCCGCTTACGCCATCAGGTGGTGGGGTTGCGCTATTTCAATGTGTATGGCCCGCGCGAAGCGCACAAGGGCAGCATGTCATCCACAGCGTTTCATTTCAACCGCCAATTGCACAGCGAAGGCGTCTGCCGTTTGTTTGAAGGCACCGATGGTTATGGCAACGGCGAACAACTGCGTGACTTTGTCTATGTCGGCGACTGTGCCAAAGTCAATTTATGGTTCATGGACCATGCCCATGTCAATGGCATATTCAATTTGGGAACCGGTCACGCCAACAGTTTCAACGCGGTGGCCAACGCGGTGCTCGCTTGGCACCAACAACAACGGCAAGCCCATGGTCGTATCGAATACATCCCCTTTCCTGAGCATTTGAAGGGGGCCTACCAAAGTTATACGCAAGCAGACATTTCTGCATTGCGGCGCGCCGGTTACCACGAGCGTTTTTTAAATGTAGATGAAGGCGTGAACGCTTATCTGGACTGGCTCCATCGCGACTGACCACATTTTTGGGACGCCGTTGGCTTCGGCTTCAAAGCGATTGCAGTAACTGCGCCACCCGCTCTGGCTTGATATCGTTCAAACAGCGGGTATGGCCAAATCGGCAAGTGCGCTCAAAGCACGGTGCGCAGTCCAACACAGGTAGGTAATGGGGGTCGTCCGCCAACCAGATCACATGGGCCTTGTCGCTCAATGGCGGTGTGTGTCGCGGGCTGCTTGATCCGAACACAGCCACCTGCGGCACACCCAGCGCCGCTGCCACATGCATCAAGCCTGAATCGTTGCTCACCATGTCGCGTGCAGCAGATATCAGGTCTAACGCTTGGCCCAACGAAGTAATGCCGGCCAGGTTGTGTACCTGAGCACCCAGCGCGCTGTCCACGATTGAGGCACACAGTTCACGCTCTTTGGCAGAAGCCAACAACACCACCGGGTTGCCTGCCCATTGACACAACGCCGCCACATGGTGCACTGGCCACATTTTGGCTGGACCGTACTCTGCGCCAGGTGCGATCACGGTGTAGCCACCCGCACGTAGCCCGTAGGCCTGCAACGTCTCACGCACGACTTCGGTGGGGCGTTGCAACACAGGACGCATACTCCCCATGTCGCGACCACTGCCGTTTGACAGGCCGAGATAGAACGCCACCATCGGCGGATGGCGATCAGGGTCCGGATTGGGTATACGCTTTGTCAACACACCGTATCTCGACTCACCGTGGTAGCCGATGCGCTCAGGAATACCCGCCATCCAAGGCACCAATGCGCTTTTGAACGAGTTGGGCGCCACATAAGCGCGGTCAAACAGGCCGCGCCACCGCTGGCCCAATGCGCGCCGCGCTGACCATTGCAACTTGCCGTGAACAAATGGCAATTCATGCACTTGCATGACGCTGTCCATGTGCTGATAAATGGGGGCCACCCAGGGCAGTGCTGCGACGGTGATTTGCTCGCCATGGCGATGCAAGGTTCGCAACAACGGTTCGGTCATGACCGCGTCACCGATCCATTGCGGTGCGATGAACAAAGTTCGCGTCATGGCTGGCTCACGCGCCCGCCAAGTCGCCCGTGCCTGCGATCAGTGGCTGTGCACATGTTCACCGTCTTTCAAGCGGTAAACGGTCGAGCAATACGGGCATTTGGCCTGGCCGGTGCGCGCCACATCAAGAAACACTTTGGGATGGGTGTTCCACGTGGCCATGCCAGCCATGGGGCTGGGGCAAAACACACCGCCATGGCTGTTGAGAACAAGGACTCCAGTGCAGACGGGGCGTCGCAAAGTTTGCGCAAAACAACCCTTTCATCCCGCGACACATATGGCCACAAGCCGCGCAGGGTCCGGACCAGGTCCAGAATGGAGGAGTGGTGTCTGAGTTGGAAGGGAGCACAAGCAGCAAAGCGCAGGGTAAGTGCGACAACCAACGGCT
>JALRAA010000196.1 GCA_023262645.1 Burkholderiaceae bacterium | reverse complement strand
GCCACTGGCACGAGGAACTCAAGGATTCCGCGCTGGTCTCGACCCGCCGGGGCGACTGGGCGGCGGTGAGCGGACTCTTCCTCATGCTCACGTTGTCTCCCTGCGAGGCCTCGCTCGGGATCTACCTGTCGGCGGTGCAGTTCGGGTGGACCGGCTTTTTCGTGCTGAGTGGAATCCTCGCGGTGGCGACGCTCGGTGGCATGACGCTCTTCACGTGGCTGGCCGTGGTGGGTTTCGACCGCGTGAGCCTGCGGCGTTTCGAGCGCCGCGAGGCTGGCCTGCTCTCGGTGGTCTTCGCGGCGCTGGCGCTGCTGGTGATCCTGATCGAGCGCGGCCACTCGCACTGAGTCCGCCGGTCAGGACTTCGGCCACGCCAAGGGCACGCCGGCCGCGGAGAGGCGTGACTGGAAGTCGGCGAGCAGGCCGGCGCCGTTGCGCACGGCGCGGGGCGCGTGTTTTCCCGCGAGGCAGAAGGCGGCCAATTCGCCCGCGGCCTCGCCGATGTTCCACTCGACGGGGTGGAGGCGGGCACGGGTGTGGGGAAAACCTTTGCTTATCTGGTTCCCGCACTGCTCAGCGCAGAACGCGTTTTGCTGTCGACGGCGACCAAAACCTTGCAAGACCAATTGTTTTCACGCGATATTCCAGACGTCATCAAAGCCCTGGGCTTGCCTTTGAAACTGGCCATGCTCAAAGGCAGAGCCAGTTACCTGTGCCAACAACGCTTGGAGCTGGCGTTGACATCGGCCACGTTGCCTGATCGGCATGCGGTCAAAACCTTGGCGGTGGTACAGCTATGGGCCAGAACCACCAGCAGTGGCGATTTGGCAGAAGTGCCGAATTTGGATGAGCAATCAGCGCTGATTCCTTTGATCACTTCCAACCGCGACAACTGCTTGGGTTCGCCTTGCCCGCATTGGCGCGAGTGCCATGTCAACCAAGCCAGACGCGAGGCCATGGCCGCCGATGTGGTGGTGATCAACCACCATTTGTTTTTTGCCGACATGGCGGTGCGTGAATCTGGCATGGCCGAGTTGCTGCCCACGGTACGCGTGGTGATTTTTGACGAAGCGCATCAGCTCAACGAAACCGGCATTCAGTTTTTGGGCAAACAACTCGGCACGGGTCAGTTGCTCGACCTTGCACGCGACGCACTGACCGCCGGTTTGCAATTGGCCCGTGGCTTGGTGGACTGGCAAGTGGTCACCGCCGCGTTTGAAAAATCCATACGAGATTGGCGCTTGGTGGTGGGCAAACAACCGGCCAATGCCAAATTGCGTTGGAGCCAGTCGCAACCGCAAGAGGTGGATGCACACGATTGGCAGCAGGCGATGGCCGATGTGTCTCAGGCCGCCGGAAGATTGCAAGACGCCTTAGACACGGTGATAGACGCAGCACCAGATTTCCAACGCCTGCATGAACGCTTGAGTGACGTGCTGGGGTTGATCGATTATTTTTCTCACCCCTGTGCCTTGGGCAGTGTGCGTTGGTTGGATGTCGGCTCCCAAATGCGCTGCATGGAAGCGCCGCTTGATATTGCCGATGTGGTGCAGACCAAGCTGCTGGATGCACAAGTGCTCACCGTGCCTGACGCACAACAGCAACCGGTGGCTTTGGCCCGCAGTTGGATATTCACTTCAGCCACTTTGGGATCTGACCCGCAATTGCGGTGGTTCACCGAACCCTGTGGTTTGCAAAATGCGCAGGTGTTACAGGTTCAAAGCCCGTTTGACTATGAAAATCAGGCTTGGTTGTATGTGCCCCGTGGCATGGTGTCGCCCAAAGATCTGCAGCACAGCGAGCAAGTGGCCTCGCTCAGTTGGCAAGTGGCATCGACCTTGGGCGGGCGCACCTTGGTACTGACCACCACAACTCGCGCTTTGCGCGCCATCGGTGACCAATTGTCAGAAGCGGCGAAGGACAACGGCGCGTTGGACATCCTGGTGCAAGGCCAGCATCCCAAGCGCGAACTGATGCAGCGTTTTCGCCAAGCCATCGAGCCTGGTGCCAAGGGCACGGTACTGGTGGCCACCGCCAGTTTTTGGGAAGGGTTTGATGTGCCAGGCGACGCGCTTCAAGCCGTCATCATTGATAAATTGCCTTTTCCCCCGCCGAACGATCCGTTGGTCGAAGCGCGCAGTCAGCGCTTGGAGTCACAAGGCAGAAGCTCGTTCAACGATTATTTTTTGCCCGAAGCCGGGGTGTCGCTCAAGCAAGGCGCTGGGCGTTTGATACGCCGCGAAACCGACCGAGGCGCTTTGGTGATTTGCGACAACCGCTTGGTCAACACACCTTACGGCAGGCGGTTATTGACGGTCTTGCCGCCCATGAAACGTTTAGATCAGTTTCCTGCGTTGCTCGATGCTTTGGCCAGCATCACCAAAACATGAACCAACTTTTTTTGGGGGCTTTTGCCTTGGCGGGTTGGGGAAAGTAACGGCTTTCGGGAAAAGAAGCTTTTAAAACGCGTTGGGTGTCTTCACTCAACTGCGTCAAACCCAGCGCTTGGTAAGAATCGATCAAGATGATCAGCGCGGTTTCCGCGGCTTCGCTGTTGGGGTAGTCGTTCAACGTGGCTTGGGCACGGTTGACTGCCGCCACATAGGCACCTTTGTTGTAGTAGTGCCTGGCCACTTTGAGTTCAGATTTGGCCAGTAAGTTGACAATGTGGCGCATGCGCAAAGTCGCGTCAGCGGAATATTTGGAATCAGGAAAACGGGTGACCAGTTCTTTGTAGGCTTCAAACGAATCTCGCGCGGCCATCTGGTCACGCTCTGCCAAATCTTGTTTGAACCATTTGGACATCAGTCCCAAGTCGTCGTTGAAATTGATGGTGCCTTTGAGATAAAGGGCATAGTCGATCGCAGGGTTGGCTGGGTTGAGCTTCATGAACCGGTCGAGCGTCATGAGTGCCGCCACGCGGTCGCCGTTTTTGTATTGGGCGTAGGCCTTGTCTAATTGCGCTTGTTGCGCCAAGGGTGTGCCTGCTGCACGGCCTTCGAGTTTGTCGAACAACACAATGGCTTTGTCGTAAATATTGCCCTTCATGATGTCCTTGGCCTCGGCATATATTTCCTCGGGGGACATCTTGGCGGTTGCGTCTTTGTCATCTGTGGCGCACGCGCCAATCAGCAACACCACCCACACCATTGATAATGAAAGAAATCTCTGCACATTAACCCTTCGAACTTTGAACTGACGCGATTATCAACGATGCATCCTACTGAGCCTTCCCCATCCCTATCTCTTGTGGCCGAAGACCAGGGGGCGGAAGACTTAGACACCGAGGTTGAAGAACGGCGACTGGAAATTCCGCCTGGCTTGCATCGACAACGGCTTGACCGCGCGCTCGTGCAGTTGATGCCAGAGTTTTCTCGCAACCACCTCAAGCATTTGATCGAAGACGGCTTTGTTCGCAACGAGACGCAGCCTCAGCCCATCGGCAAAGTGGCGTATTTGGTCAAAGCCGCAGAAATCATCACTGTTCGCTTACAGCCGACAGAAATGTCGCAAGCCTATGTGGCCCAGCCCATGCCGATTCAGGTGGTGTATGAGGATGCACACTTGCGCATCATCGACAAGCCTGCAGGACGGGTGGTGCATCCTGCACCGGGAAACTGGAGCGGGACATTGCTCAATGGATTGCTCGCATTGGACCCCGGTGCGGCACAGGTGCCACGCGCTGGCATTGTTCACCGCTTGGACAAGGACACCAGTGGCTTGATGGTGGTGGCGCGTACCCGCGCCTGCATGGATGCGCTGGTGGCCATGATTGCTGCTCGCGACGTGCACCGTGAATAC
>JALRAA010000195.1 GCA_023262645.1 Burkholderiaceae bacterium | reverse complement strand
ATCGCTTCGTCATGATCAGGCCAGACGCGTGCGCAGCCGGGGGTCCAGCAGCGCGTAGCCATGAAGCGTGCCCACCAAGTGCTTGATCCTGATTTGCCAGCGGTGGTCGTGACCGGTTCGATCGCTGAAATGATTGGCGGCGGTGTCACCCCAGAAGGCACTAACCTGATGCGGTTTTTACCGCGCACGATTGACGAAGACCAATGGCAATGCGCGAACCGCGCCATGTATTGGTTGTGGAGCGAATACGGCTTGCGCAAAATACCTGCGCGCAAACCTTTCAGTGAAAGACCGGCTGGCGAGAAGCCACGCGTCAACATCATTGGGCCTTGTTACGGTACCTTCAACAGCCCGAGTGATTTGGCAGAAATCCGCCGCATGGTGCAGGGCATTGGCGCAGACATCAACATGGTGTTCCCGCTTGGCAGCCATTTGGCCGAAGTCTCGCGATTGGTTGAAGCCGATGTGAATATTTGCATGTACCGTGAGTTCGGTCGCATGTTGTGCGAGGCTTTAGACAGGCCTTATTTGCAAGCACCGATTGGTTTGCACAGTACCACCAAATTTTTGCGCAAGCTCGGTGAATTGCTGGACCTCGATCCCGAGCCGTTCATTCAGCGCGAGCGGCACACCACCATCAAACCGGTGTGGGATTTGTGGCGCTCGGTCACACAAGACTTTTTCGCGACCGCCAGTTTTGCGGTGGTGGCCACCGACACCTATGCACGCGGTATTCGCAAGTTTTTAGAAACCGAAATGGGCATGCCATGCAAATTCGCAGTCTCGCGTTTGCCTGGTCAGAAAACCGACAACGCTGCGGTGCGTGAATTGGTCCACAAACAAATGCCATTGATCTTGTTTGGCAGCTACAACGAACGCATGTACCTGGCCGAGGCTGGCAGCACCGGGCCCATGAAAGCCTCGTTTATTCCAGCTTCATTTCCCGGTGCCATCATTCGACGCCACACTGGCACACCCTTCATGGGCTACAGCGGTGCAACCTATTTGATCCAAGAGTGTTGCAACTGTTTGTTCGATGCCTTGTTCCACATCTTGCCGTTGGGCACAGACATGGACAAAGTAGACGCCACGTTGGCGCGTGGCATCAGTGGCGCACAAGAAAACACCCCATGGGACGATGCAGCGCAAATGCGTTTGCAGTCTTTGGTCGCGGGCCAGCCGGTGTTGGTTCAAATTTCAGCAGCCAAACGCTTGCGCGATTTGGCCGAAGGCAAAGCCCGCGCCAGTGGCGTGGAGTTGGTTACCGAAGACCATGTGCGCTCAGCGGGTGCCGAGCTGGGTTTAGGAGAGACCGCATGAAGCCATGCTTTGAATTGCTTTCACAGGCGTGTGCCTGTGTAAGTACCCCGATGTCGCAGCAGCTGCTGCGGCTGCCCAGGTTGCGCGGGTTGGGCGCAGCGTTGGCCTTGCGGCCATTTTGAAGAAGGAGCATCGCATGTCAAATCATCGGACATCCATTTCCGGACTGACAGACGAAGAGGCTCAGGAGTTCCACCATTTCTGGATCCAAGGCACTGTAGGTTTCACAGCTGTGGCTGTGTTGGCCCACATCTTGGTCTGGGCATGGCGGCCCTGGTTCTGAGTCAAGTTCTTTAACCGAACGGAGTAAACCCATGGCTAACACCACCTCTTTTGAGACGCACAAGTCATCCGACTGGGATGAACGGATTGCGTTTGTTCTGATTTTTGTTCCCTGTTTCGTTGTCTTGCTTTCGTTTGCTGCTGTCGGTCAGTTGATTGGCGTGCGCTGGAAATCTTGGCTGCCCGGCGCGGAGAACATGCCCAACATCATCTCGGGTGTGAAGGCTTCGGTTTATACGTTCATGTCTCACATCATTTAGGAGAAATCATCATGTGGAGAATTTGGCGCTTGTACGACCCTTTGCGGGCCATGGTGGTCCAGGGTATTTTTCTGTTCGGTTTGGCAGCAATGATCCATCTCATTTTGCTCAGCACGAACAAGTTCAATTGGCTGGATGGCGCGAAAAAGCCTGCCGCAGCATCGGCGCAAAACTCGCCCATGCCCGCAGCAGTGCCTGCCGAAAAGTCCTGAACTTTGTCAGCACCGGCAGGTGCTGCTTGAAACACAGCACCTGCGTTTTTACAGTTTTTTTGTGATGTCACTTGCGGCAGGAGGGCTAACACATGGCCATGCTCAGCTTTGAAAAAAAATACCGAGTGCGGGGCGGGACCCTGGTCGCTGGTGATTTGTTTGACTTTTGGTTAGGCCCGTTTTATGTGGGCTTCTTCGGAGTCACTACCATCTTTTTTGCATTTTTAGGTACAACCATGATTTTGTGGGGCGCGTCGCAAGGCCCGACTTGGAATCTGTGGCAAATCAGCATTGCCCCTCCCAATTTGTCCTACGGCCTGCGCTTTGCGCCGCTGATGGAAGGGGGGTTGTGGCAACTCATCACGATTTGTGCGTTAGGCGCTTTTGTTTCTTGGGCCTTGCGCGAAGTTGAAATTTGTCGAAAGCTTGGCATGGGTTATCACGTGCCTGCCGCATTCAGCATGGCCATCTTTGGTTATTTCACTTTGGAAGTGATTCGCCCAGTTTTGATGGGCGCTTGGGGACATGCATTTCCCTATGGTATCTACAGCCATTTGGACTGGGTGTCCAACGTCGGTTACCAATACCTGCACTTTCACTACAACCCCGCTCACATGTTGGCGGTGAGTTTTTTCTTTGCCACCACTTTTGCGTTGTCATTGCACGGTGCGTTGATTTTGTCCGCCACCAATCCTGGCAAGGGTCAGGTTGTCAAAACGCCTGAACACGAAGACACGTTTTTCCGCGACACCATCGGCTATTCCATCGGTACTTTAGGCATCCACCGTTTGGGGGTGTTTTTGGCGATGGCAGCGGTGGCGTTCAGTGCCTTGTGCATCGTCATCAGTGGACCGTTCTGGAGCCGTGGTTGGCCCGAATGGTGGGGCTGGTGGCTGAATCTGCCTATCTGGTCTCAGTGGCCTTGACGCTTGACAGGAGCAACATAAATGGCTGACTACTACAACCTTTTCACCACGGTGCAAGCCAAGGGGCCTGTGCACCATGGTGTTGAACTCGGGCCAGGCAACAGCCCGCGCTTTGGCCATCCTGCCATCTTTTGGATATTGGGCAAGATTGGCAATGCCCAACTGGGTCCGATTTATTTGGGTGGATTTGGTGTGCTGTCGTTGGTATGCGGCATGCTGGCATTCAACATCATTGGTTTGAACATGTTGGCATCCGTCAACTGGGATCCGGTTCAATTGATTCGTCAATTGTTTTGGTTGGCGCTTGAACCCCCACCCCCCGAATACGGTTTGTCTTTACCACCGCTCAACCAAGGTGGTTGGTTTTTGATTGTCGGATTGTTGTTGTCTATTTCGGTGTTGTCTTGGTGGGTGCGCATGTACCGCCGTGCGATTGCATTAGGCATGGGCACGCATGTGGCCTGGGCTTTCGCTGCCGCGCTGTGGTTGTTTTTTGTGTTGGGATTGTTCCGCCCGATCTTGATGGGTTCATGGGGCGAGGCCGTGCCTTACGGCATCTTTCCGCACTTGGACTGGACGGCCGCGTTGTCGATTCGCTATGGCAATCTTTTCTACAACCCGTTTCACGCTTTGTCGATTGTGTTTTTGTATGGCTCGGTGCTGTTGTTTGCCATGCACGGCGCAACCATTTTGGCCGTGACCCGGTTTGGGGGTGAACGTGAAATTGAACAAATCGTTGACCGGGGTACCGCATCAGAACGTGCGGCATTGTTCTGGCGCTGGACCATGGGCTTTAACGCGACCATGGAATCGATCCACCGCTGGGCTT
>JALRAA010000194.1 GCA_023262645.1 Burkholderiaceae bacterium | reverse complement strand
AAGCAGAAATGTGCCGCACGTTCAACAACGGGATTGGCATGGTGGTCGTGATTGCTGCCGAACACGCCCAATCCTGCGCCGAATCACTCCGGCAATCAGGTGAGCAGGTCTACACCATCGGCGTGATCGCTGACAAGGGCGACGGTGCGGCAGTCTTGATTCGCTGAAGTTACAAAGCTGCCGGCGGATTCACTCAGGCAACAACACCGCGAGCCTGGCGCGAACTTTCGCCAAGCGCTCGGTTCAGCGGGTTGTAAGTGAAATGCCAGAGCGTCGTCGGAAATGGCTTGTGGCCGCCCCAATTTGGCCCCGGGTAACCAAGGAATCAGGCGTTCTGCCAAATCATCCCGGCTGAGGGATTCACCCGTGAACGGATCGATCACCACATGGCCCTCTTGCGGAAAACTCAAATCGAGTTTGACCAAAAAATGGCCCGGAAAACTGACACCGCTGACTTTCAGCCCCAGACTGTGGCCCAACTCCAGCCACAGTACCGCCAAACTGATGGGAATGCCCAAGCGTTTGCTTAAAACCACATTCAAATAACTGTTGTGCGGGTCGTCGTAATGGTTGACATTGCCCGCGAAACGCATGTCTTCGTAAAAAAACCGGTTGAGTTCACGCAATTTGTCCAACACATCGGCTTGGGGCATGAGGCGTCGCTTGAGCCGAGCAGACAGCACATCGACCTCGTCGAGCACTTGCTGAATATCCATTTTGGGGAATTCGTCTTGAGCAATGCTGACCGCGGTTTCCATCAGGGGAAATTCATCATCGCTTTGGACCAGCGTGGTGAAGTAATCCAGCGCCGAAGGGAGTTGCAACTTGTAATCCATGGCTCAATCATGCCCCGAGCGGCGCAAAAGTGCACGAAGATCCACGCCAATAACCCTAAGCGTTGTGAAATACACCACAACCGATCCTGACAACACAAGCGCCATGAGCCCGATGCGCTGCCACGGTGTTGATCGCATACCTACCCAGTCCAGCTGCTGGGCCACCCCATACAACCCCGCCGCCAACACCCCAGCGGCCAACAAAACCTGCAGCAGCAAGCGCGTCCAACCCGGTTGCGGCTGGTATTGCCCTTGTCGGCGCAAGCCAATGAGCAAACTCAGGGCGTTGACCAGCGCGCCCAAAGCGATCGACAAGGTCAAAGCGGCATGGGCCAAATAAGGCACCAGCAAAAGGTTCAACACCTGCGTGAACACCAGCACCATGACCGCGATACGCACCGGTGTGCGGGTGTCTTGGTTGGCATAAAAACCGGGCGCCAAGACTTTGATGGCCACCAGCCCCAGCAAGCCCACGCCATAGCCGGTCAATGCCAGGCTGGTTTGTCGAACATCGCCGTCGCTGAACGCACCATAGTGATAAAGCACCGAAACCAACGGAACGGAAAACACCCACAAAGCCACGGCACAAGGCAACGCCAGCACCCACACCAACCGCAAACCCCAGTCCAACATGGCGCTGTAGCGTTGGCTGTCACCGGCCGCCTTGGCCGCTGACAACTGCGGCATCAACACCACACCCAAGGCCACGCCCAGCAACGCGATCGGAAACTCCATCAAACGGTCGGCATAACTGATCCAACTGACGCTGCCCGGGGTCAGGTGCGAAGCGATTTGGGTGTTGATCACCAAAGACAACTGCGCCACACCCACGCCCAACAGCGCCGGACCCATCATGGCCAACATCTTGCGGGTTCCGGTATCTTGCAAAGCATCACGAATTTTGGAGGGCGATATGCTGATATGCGGCAACAAGCCCAATTGGCGCAAGGCCGGAATTTGTATCGCCAGTTGCAGCACGCCACCGAGCATGACCCCGATCGCCAAGCTGTAAATCGGCTCTATGCCTCGGCTGGCCAACCACGGCGCGCCCAGCCAAGCGCTGCCAATCATGCACACATTGAGCACCACCGGCGTGGCAGCTGGCACCGCAAACCGTCTCCACGTATTGAGAACGCCCGCCGACAAAGCCACCATCGACATGCAAGCAATGTAGGGAAACATCAGGCTGGTCAAGTTGACCGCGGTTTGCAAACCTTGTGGAGATTGGCGCAAGCCGCTGGCCATTAACCAAACCAAAACAGGTGCGGCCAGAACCCCCAATAGGCTGGTCAACAGCACCGCCCAGGCCAGCAATGTCGCCACTTTGTCGACCAACAAACGGGTGGCGTCATCGCCCTTTTCGGCACGTGTGGCCGCCAGCACCGGAACAAATGCCTGGCTGAATGCCCCTTCTGCGAACAGGCGGCGAAATAAATTGGGGATGCGAAACGCGACGTTGAACGCGTCTGTCAAGGCGCTGGCCCCAAAAACCGCAGCGATCAGCGTCTCGCGGGCAAACCCGGTGATGCGTGACACCAAGGTCAACAGCGATACGGTAGAGGCAGACTTGAACAGGCTCACCTGCGGGAGTGTAGCCGCCCATCCCGCTCAGAGGACCTGTTGTTTTGATACAATCACAGGCTTTGCCAGCATCATCCTCAGACACCCAAAGGAACAACCATGGCTTCAGCCAAACCCAAGAAAAAGAACCCGCGCCTGGCATCAGGCCGCAAACGCGCCCGTCAGGACGTGAAACTCAACGAAGCCAACAGCTCGTTGCGCTCCAAATACCGTACCGCGGTGAAGAATGTCGAAAAAGCCGTGCAAGCCGGCGACAAAGTCAAAGCCGCCGAACTTTTCGGCAAGATGCAATCCGTGGTGGACATCATTGCTGACAAGCGTATCTTCCACAAAAACAAGGCCGCTCGCGACAAGAGCCGCCTGGCTGCCAAGGTGAAACACTTGGCACTCGCCGCCTGATCCATCAGGCACCCAGCCCGGCTTGACGCAATCAGGCCGCCGTTTGAAACCGGTGCGCTGTTGGCAAAAAAATGAGAAACCGCCCTTCGGGGCGGTTTTTTCATGGGCACCGCGCCTAAAATCTGACCCTTCGGCTCCAAGTCTTCGTGGCTTTTGAGCCGATTTCATTTCTGCCACACCCAGAGGTTCCCATGACCACCGCCGACCCCGCTGCCCATTTGATGAACACCTATGGCCGTCTGCCGATGACGGTGTCGCACGGTCGAGGGGTGTATGTGTGGGACACCGACGGTAAGCGCTATCTGGATGCACTGTCAGGCATTGCGGTCAACACATTGGGGCACAACCATCCCAAACTTGTGCCCGCTTTGCAAGACCAGATCAGCAAAATCATGCACAGCTGCAACTACTACCACATCCCTTTGCAGCAGCAACTTGCAGACAAGTTGGTGGCGCTCTCTGGCATGAGCAATGCGTTCTTTTGCAACTCTGGGCTAGAGGCCAACGAAGCGGCGCTCAAGATGGCGCGTAAATTCGGTCATGACAAAGGCATTGAACGTCCTGAAATTGTGGTGTATGAAAAAGCCTTCCATGGCCGCAGCATCGCCACGCTCAGCGCCACGGGCAACGCCAAAATCCAGCAAGGATTTGGGCCATTGGTAGAGGGCTTTATCAGGGTACCCATCAACGATATCCACGCCATAGAAAAAGCCACGGCGGGCAACCCCAACGTGGTGGCGGTATTTTTTGAAACCATACAAGGTGAAGGCGGCATCCATCCGATGTCAAACGAGTATTTGCAGGCTGTGCGCAAGTTGTGCGATGAGCGCGACTGGTTGCTGATGATCGATGAAGTGCAATGCGGCATCGGTCGCACCGGCAAGTGGTTTGCCCACCAATGGGCCGGTATTCACGCCGATGTCATGCCTCCACGCATCATTCAAGGAAGGACCAAGTAGCTAAGCCTATTGGAGGTTACACCAAGACCTTGTCCTTATATTATATAAGGATAAACATTGAAGATCCAAGTAATCTCCCTTAAGGAGAAGAGATC
>JALRAA010000193.1 GCA_023262645.1 Burkholderiaceae bacterium | reverse complement strand
TGAGCATGCCAGTGCTGCGCGCCACCCTGGGTGAGAATTGATTCACATGCATGGCCATCAACATGGCCAAGGCAGGCATCAATGGCAACAAATAACGGCTCGAACGTTGGCTAGGCAGCAAAAATACCAAGCACCAGACCGCGATCCATAGCCACAATGCCGTGGCCAAACCACCGCGCCACACCTGACCGTTGGTGCGCCAATGCCGCCAGCCCATAGCCACCAATGCCAGCACCCAAGGAAACAACAAACCGGTATTCAAGAACGGCGCAGCCAAATAATCGCCCGATCCTTTGAGACTGAACAAGCCAGACAGGTAAGACTGTGAACCACCCATCTTGCCTGCGTTTTCACGCTGTACAAATTCGCGCCAGACTTCTTGCGGTTGCGGATCGAGCAGCAGCCAAGTGGCAAACACCGCCACCGCCCACACA
Source organism: Burkholderiaceae bacterium (assembly GCA_023262645.1). Lineage (GTDB taxonomy): Bacteria > Pseudomonadota > Gammaproteobacteria > Burkholderiales > Burkholderiaceae_C > Limnohabitans. Next base: position 3,445 of record JALRAA010000193.1, on the reverse strand, counting down.
GACCACCACAGAGTTTGCGCCGTGCATATCCAAAGATCACGCCACGACCACCGTGGCTGTAGCGCCAAACGCATGGCCCAAGTCGCCGCGGCCAAAGGAGCGATCAAAGCAAACGATTTGTAGGCCAACCCCAAACCGGTGAGTAAACCCAGCACAGTCCAAGCAGCCCATTCCGAGGAATGGTGGTGAATCCCACGCTGATGAGGTTGGGCCGCTCGCCACAACACCCAACCAGGGGCGAGGCTGTACCAAAACATTTCAGGGGCCGTGGTCAGATAAGGTCTGCCATATCGAAAGGTGCCCCAACACAGCAACACGCACAACACCGCCCAAGCGGCTGTTCGCCACTCGCCCAACCACCGGCGCAACAACAACGACATACCCGCGCAGACCATGCCCAAATACACCAAACTGGGCAAACGCAACCACCACAGTTGCCAATACGCACCCCCACCGCTGACGACCATGCTTTGCCAAAACAACAACGGGGGCTTGGTGTTGCGCATGTCATTCAATTCAGACACCAACGGCAACCACCGACCGCTCTCGGCGGTCAATCTGGCAATGTGCGCATACACCATTTCATCGCCATTGCTTGGCATGTACAGGTTGTCGATACCCCACACATACAAAAACGCCACTGCCAACACCGTCAACCACAGCACCCGTGTGGATGGTGACAGTCGGTCAGGTTGCAGGGTGGTCATGCCTGGTCGTCAGCCGATGTTCGCCTGAAGGTCCATTTGTCGTTGGCCAAAAAATTGCTGACACTGGCCAGCACAATGGACAGCAGATTGGCAACCAAGTAATACATATGGTCAGCCAACAACAAGGTCAAGCTGTATTGAATCAACATACCTAACCAGCAAGACAAGGTGTATTTGAATAAGCGCTTGCCTGTGGCCATGTCGGTACCCAAGCGCGGTGCGTCCCCCGCTTGCAAACGGTCAGCCCATGTCCACACACTGTTCCAAGCAAAGTTGTTGACCGTGGCCAGCGCAATCGCACAGGCCAATGCCACAGACAGGCGCAGATCTGGGTTACTGATGACCGCAAACAACACCCACTCTTGCATGACATACAGCACGGCGATGTTGACCACTGTGCCGGAGGCGCCCACCGTGGCAAATCGAAAATAACGCCACGCGAGCAATCGCGTCAACACAGGCTCGCACCAAGACAACCAAACGGGCAATCGAACAGGCAACACAGAGGGCGGTAAATCAGACATAAGCAGGCGAACGCGGTTCGCACAATTGCAACTGGGTCAGCGCCAACGACAACACCTGCTCGGGCTGAATTTGCTTCAAGCATTGGTTGTCTCCATCGCACGGGGTAGCGCGGTGGTTGTAGGCGGTCAAACACGGTGAACATGCCACATGGCTTTCAACCGCCACGGCACGCGGTGTCAGTGGGCCATACAAAGCACTGGTTTCAGGGCCAAAAAACATCACGGTGCGGATCGGTGTGAGGCTGGCGAAATGCCCGGGCCCACCGTCGTTGGTGACCAGCAAATCGCAGTGGAAAAACAAACGGGTCAAGGCTTCCAAGTTTTTGGTGTAACCAACAAAGTTCAAGCACAACGGATGCGCACATTCCGCTTGGATGGCCAACGCCAGCGCCTGGTCTTCCGGCAAACCGATGATGCCCACCGCATGACCTGCTTCACACAAGGCTTTGGCAAGCGCGGCGTAATGGGCAGCGGGCCATGCACGTATCGGCAACAGTCCACCACCGGCGTAAAACAAAATGCGTTTGTGGGCCGCCATGAACGTGGGGTAGTCATGGCGCAAGGCTTGGGTGAAATCTGCCATGGCGTCCTGGCTGAAATGCACACGCAAACCTGACTCGAGCGGCTTGGTCATCGCGGCCATGCTTTTGCTGCGTGGCATGCTGTTCGATGTCAACGCCTCCACCAACGCCATGAATTGCAAACTGATGTGGCGGTAAGGGTTGTAGGTCACCGCTGCGTTGAAGAAAGAGCCTCGGTACAAACCTTCTTGGGTATGCGGTGTGAAGCCGGCACGCAAACGCGCACCACAACCGTAGGCCAGCAAAGCGCTGATGCGAGAAAACAGTTCACAGTCAATCACCGCGTCCAATTTCAAGCCACGCAAGTGCCACAACACACGGACCAAATCACGCAACAAGCTGAACAATCCGCTGTCATCGATGCCATGCAACTGCGACTCGGGTGCCAGGCCAAGTAATCGGGCTACCGATTGGTTGCGTTGGAGTTGCAGGATATGAATTTGCGCGCCGGGGTGGCGTTGTTGAATATGGCCAAACATCGGACCCGCCAACACCATGCTGCCCATTTCGGACAACATGATGACCAGCACTTTGTTCACCGGTTGAGATGCGTCGGCGGCGCGTCCGAAGAAACGGTCCCACAGAGACACCAGGCCACATAAAAAGGGACCGACCCCAGCGTCGATTCGGCGTTGCGTATGTATATTCATAGAAACAACCGAGGATTGTAGTCAGCCGCAAGGGCTGAGAAAAAAACGCTTACGAACGCGCCAACACCGGTTGCAGTGCGCGACCGGTGTGGGTGCCCAACGCCACCAACGCTTCTGGCGTGTCTGCCGCCACCACACGCCCACCGCCATCGCCACCCTCTGGCCCCAAATCGATCACCCAATCGGCTTCTGCGATCACGTCCAGGTCGTGTTCGATCAACACCACACTGTGGCCGCCATCGACCAAGCGGTGCAACACCCGAATCAGTTTGTCGACATCGGCCATGTGCAAACCCACGGTAGGTTCGTCCAGCACATACAAGGTGTGTGGTGCTTGTTGGCCACGGCGGGTGACATCGTCGCGCACCTTGGAGAGTTCAGTCACCAGCTTGATACGCTGTGCCTCTCCGCCACTCAAGGTGGGTGAAGGTTGACCGAGTGTCAAGTACCCCAAGCCGACGTCTTTGAGCAATTGCAAAGGGTGGCTGATCTGTGTCATGGCCGCAAAAAAATCCACGGCCTCGTCGACTTCCATTTGCAACACGTCGCCAATGCTTTTACCTCGCCAACGCACGGCCAATGTTTCGGGGTTAAAGCGTGCGCCTTTACACACCTCGCACAAGACTTTCACATCCGGCAGAAAACTCATTTCAATGGTGCGCATGCCTTGGCCTTCGCAACCGGGACAACGGCCTTCGCCGGTGTTGAAGCTGAAGCGGCCAGGGCCATAGCCGCGTGCTCGCGCCTCCAAGGTTTCGGCAAACAATTTGCGAATCGTGTCCCAAAAACCGATGTAGGTAGCAGGACAACTGCGCGGGGTTTTGCCAATCGGTGTTTGGTCCACCTCCAGCACACGGTCAATGTCTTCATAGCCACTGAGCGCCGTACAACCGACCCACGCAGGGTGCTTGCCGGCGTCATTCGCTTTGCGTCCGGCTTGTGTCGAGCGTTGCGACACCACGGCACTGACATTGGCCAACAAC
>JALRAA010000192.1 GCA_023262645.1 Burkholderiaceae bacterium | reverse complement strand
GCCTGCACGCTGCACGCTGGCTTGCTGCACTTGCAATGACAGTGTGCTCATAGCAAATAACTGCCGGCCAGTTGTTTGACCGTGCCCCCTGTCGCCATCTTGAACCGCGCCACACCGGCACTGCGCTGGGTATTGACGCCACCCAAATCTAATAAACGCACACCGCGCTCTTGCAAAGCTTCAATGCCGCGCCACAGCATCAAGTTGTGAGCATGCAAATCACGGCCTTGGTCAGATGTCCAACCCACTTGGTATGTCGCGGCCTGGCCATGGATCAAAAACATCATGCCTGCCAAGCGCTCGCGTCCGATATCTGCCCGCAATGACAAAAGATTGCGCGCTGGTTGCTTGCGCGATTCGGCATACCGCTCAAACCACACCAAGGGCATGCCATCGAGGTGGCGCTCGGCGCGTTGCTGCATTTCCGCGTCAAGCAACCAGCGGTATTGCCCGGGGTTGGTGCCCATGCGCTGCACGTTCAATTCGGATTTTTCTGCGCCCGTCAAACGATGCCGCCAACGACGGTCCAATTGGGCTCGCAACACTTCCAAGGGTTGGGATATATCCAAAAGCACCGTGCAATAACCCGACATGACCCTTCGAATGCGTGGCAGACCCAATGCATCATCGAGCGGTTCATCGGGTGTGACCACCATGAATTTCAGCCCACCCAATGGCAAGGTCTGACGCAAAAGCCGGTAGGCCTGCGCCTTGTCCTTGGCGGGCAACGGCTGCAACCACAGCGGGCCACGGGTACACAAAGCGAAGGACAACCATGGGCTGTATTGGCGAACTATGCATTGCGCTTGCGCGACCGTGACACCGTCGGCCTCGACCCTGGCACGCAACACGCGCGCACCCAGCGACACCATGGTCGAACCGTAGGCCCAGTCCTGTTGCAAAGGCCCGGCGGCAGCGGCGTGCGCCTGGTCCCAGACCTCCATGTCGGTGCTGCGCCATTCAACCTTCATGCAACGCTTTCCGTATTGGTTACCATGCAGGCATGTGGAAAAGATTGTTCAAACGCCATCCGGTGCAAACCGTCATGGGTCACCGAATTCCAGAACCACGGCTGACTTGGATGGCACTCGGATGGGCGTTCTTGTATTTGGGCTTGCCAGTGTTGCTTGTGGGCACGCTGATCGATGGCCTCATACAACTGACCACCGGTGTTTGCACCGGTTTGTGGTGTTTTTTCTGATTCAAATCGGTTCATCAAGCAGGCATCTTAGCGGGTGAATACACCGTGAATCCTCGTCCCACCTCCCTCAGCGGCTTGTTGCCGTTTGTCCGTCCCTACAAGGGCCGCGTCGCGCTGGCCGGGCTGTTTTTATTGCTGGCTGCTGGCGCCACGCTGGCATTCCCTTGGGCACTGCGGCAATTGATCGACCAAGGCTTTGCCGGTCCCGACAGCGCACAGCGTCTGGCGGGTCAATTCATGCAATTGTTTGGCGTGGCCGCGTCATTGGCGTTGTTCTCAGCGGCGCGTTTTTACACCGTCACTTGGCTGGGCGAGCGCATCACCGCCGATGTGCGCAACGCCGTCTATGGCCATGTGCTGGAACAAAGCCCGGCTTTCTTTGAAACCACGCAAACCGGAGAAGTGCTGTCGCGCTTGTCTAACGACACCACGCTGGTGCAAACCGTGGTGGGTTCTTCGTTGTCCATGGGCTTGCGCAATCTGGTGATGGGCACCGGGGCCTTGCTGATGCTGGTGTGGAACCACCCCATGCTGATGGTGCAAGTGCTGGGCTTGCTGGTGCTGGTGGTCTGGCCCAGTGTGACACTGGGGCGCAGAGTGCGGCGTTTGTCGCGAGCCAGCCAGGACCGGGTGGCAGACGCCAGTGCATTGGCCGCCGAAGTGCTCAATGCGATTCCCGTGGTGCAAAGTTACACCGCCGAAAAACGAGAAGCCGAGCGTTTTGTGGATTCGACCGAGCAAGCCGTGAAAACTTCCCTGCGCCGAGCGTTGGCGCGATCGGTGTTGGTGGGTTTCATCATTTTGGCCAGCAGCGCCGCCTTGTTATGGGGCCTGTACCAAGGAACCATGGCGGTGCGAGACGGCAGCATGAGCGCCGGTGAACTGGGCCAAACCGTGGTTTATGTGATTTTGCTGGCCAGTGCGTTTGCGGTGTTGGGTGAGGTGTATGGCGATTTGTTGCGCGCAGCCGGCGCCACCGAGCGCTTGATGGAACTGCTCAACACCCGCTCGGTGGTCAGCTCTCCAGCACAACCCAAGCAAGCCGCATGGCCCGAGCGCGGTTCGTCTTTGTATGTAGACCAACTGAATTTCCATTACCCCTCTCGGCCGCAGACCTTGGCCTTGGCTGGCCTCAGTGGTGAAATTCGAGCGGGTCAGACCGTGGCAGTGGTGGGCCCCAGTGGTGCGGGCAAAACCACGTTGTTCGGTTTGTTGCTGCGGTTTTACGACCCGCAAGCTGGACAAATTGTGCTCGACGGTGTGGCTATCCAAGACCTGTCGTTACACGACCTGCGCTTGCGCATTGGCATCGTGCCGCAAGAGCCCGTGATCTTCTCGGGCAGTGCCATGGACAACATCCGCTACGGCAAACCGCAGGCCTCTGATAGCGAGGTGTTGGCGGCCGCCAAAGCCGCCTTTGCCGATGAATTCATCGTGCAATTGCCGCAAGGCTATGACACGTTTTTGGGTGAAAAGGGCGTGCGCTTGTCGGGTGGTCAACGCCAACGCATCGCCATTGCCAGAGCCATGCTGAAAAACCCACCACTGCTGTTGCTCGACGAAGCCACCAGCGCGCTCGATGCACACAGCGAACGCATGGTGCAAGCTGCCTTGGAAACCGCCATGCAAGGTCGCACCACCTTGGTCATTGCGCACCGCTTGGCGACCGTACAAAAAGCCGATGTGATTTGGGTGCTGGACCATGGCCGTTTGGTTGAACAAGGCAACCACAACGAACTGGTGGCCAAAGGCGGTTTGTATGCCAGCTTGGCGGCCTTGCAATTCCAACAGGCCTGAAGCGGTTTGGATTTTTTCTGAATCAGCGCCATGACCGTTCTTTACGCCAACGCTTCTGACATCGATTCGCGCAAAGCCGCGTGGCGATTGCTCACCACTTTGCTGCTGATGCTGCTGGGCAACAGTGGCATGTACGCGGTCTCGGTGGTGCTGCCCACGGTACAAGCCGAGTTTGGCATCAGCCGCGCCGACGCCTCTATTCCCTACACCTTGTGCATGCTCGGATTTGGTTTTGGCGGCATGTGGCTGGGACGTTTTGCCGATCGCTTTGGCATCGCGCGCGTGCTGGCGGTGGGTGCAGCCGGTGTCGCTGGCGGGTTTGTCTGGGCCGGTCTGTCGGGTGGCATTGTGGGTTTTGCTCTGGCGCAAGCTGTGCTGGGTCTATTCGGTATCGCCTCGACATTTGCACCGCTGTTGGCCGATACCGGTCAATGGTGGAACAAGCGCCGTGGCATCGCGGTGGCCGTGTGCGCCAGCGGCAATTATTTGGCTGGCACCTTGTGGCCGCCAATCGCCCAATGGGGCGTCACACACATCGGTTGGCGCAGCACGTATGTGTGCATTGGTTTGTTCTGCGGCATGGGCATGGCTCTGCTGGCATTGCGCATGCGTGAGCGCCCGCCGCAACTTCATCACGCGCCGGTGAGCCACACCGGCGTGGTGGCCTCGGACCGGCCATTCGGTATGTCAGTGGCGCAAGCGCAATGGTTGCTGAGCCTGGCCGCGGTGGGTTGTTGTGTGGCCATGGCCATGCCGCAAGTGCATATCGTGGCGTATTGCACAGACCTTGGTTTTGGCGCGGCACGTGGTGCAGAAATGTTGTCCATCATGTTGGCTTGCGGCATTGTGAGTCGATTGGTATCGGGCGCCATTTGTGACCGAATTGGGGGACT
>JALRAA010000191.1 GCA_023262645.1 Burkholderiaceae bacterium | reverse complement strand
ATGGCTATTCGGGAAGACGAGATTGCCGCCAAAGCCATGGGTTTGAACACCCACAACCTCAAGCTCATGGCGTTTGGCATGGGCGCCATGTTCGGCGGCGTGTCCGGGGTGTTGTTTTCGTCGTTCCAAGGTTTTGTGTCACCTGAATCGTTCAGCCTGATGGAGTCGGTGATGATCGTGGCCATGGTGGTGCTGGGCGGCTTGGGCCATTTGCCCGGGGTGATTTTGGGCGCGGTGTTGTTGTCGGCGTTGCCCGAGGTGTTGCGCTATGTGGCCGGGCCGTTGCAGCAAATGACCGATGGTCGCTTGGACGCGGCAATTCTGCGCCAATTGCTGATTGCCCTGGCGATGATTCTCATCATGCTGTGGCGACCGCGCGGTCTGTGGCCGGCACCAGAACACGGCAAAGTCATGGCCTCCGAAAAGAGGTCTGCATGAGCGCCCCTGTGTTGAATGTGCAAGGCATTTCCAAGCGCTTTGGTGGATTGCAAGCCTTGAGCGATGTGGGTATGCGGATCGAACACGGTCAGGTGTACGGTTTGATCGGCCCCAATGGCGCAGGCAAAACCACATTCTTCAATGTCATCACGGGCTTGTATGCGCCTGACAGCGGCCGTTTCGAACTGGCTGGCAAACCCTACCAACCGTCAGCGGTACATGAAGTGGCCAAGGCGGGCATTGCACGCACGTTTCAAAACATCCGCTTGTTCGCTGACATGACCGCGTTGGAAAACGTCATGGTGGGCCGCCATGTGCGTACCGGTTCCGGTTTGTGGGGTGCCATTTTTCGCAGCAAGGCTTTTCTGGCCGAAGAAGCCGCCATTGAACAAAGCGCCAGGGAATGGCTGAACTATGTCGGCATTGCCGACTTGGCCGAATACAAAGCCCGAACCTTGAGCTATGGCGATCAACGGCGATTGGAAATTGCCCGCGCGCTGGCCACCGATCCGCAACTGCTGGCCTTGGACGAACCCGCCGCAGGCATGAATGCCACGGAAAAAGTCCAATTGCGCGAATTGATAGACCGTATTCGAAACGACGGCCGCACGGTTTTGCTGATCGAACACGATGTCAAACTGGTCATGGGTTTGTGCGATGCCGTCACGGTGCTGGACTATGGCAAACAAATCGCACAGGGAACGCCTGCGCAAGTGCAGGCCGACCCCAAGGTCATCGAAGCCTATCTCGGCACCGGAGGACATTGACATGGCAGCCATGTTGCAGGTGCATGATTTGCGGGTCGCCTACGGCGGCATTCAAGCGGTCAAAGGGGTGGACTTCGAGGTGCATGAAGGCGAGTTGGTGTCGTTGATTGGCTCTAACGGTGCAGGCAAAACCACCACCATGAAAGCCATCACAGGTTCATTGTTGCCTTCAGCCGGACGCATCGACTATTTGGGGCGAGACATCCGTGGCCAAGGCCCCTGGGATTTGGTCAAACAAGGCTTGGTCATGGTGCCCGAGGGACGCGGCGTGTTCACACGCATGAGCATTACCGAAAACCTGCAAATGGGCGCGTATTTGCGTTCTGATAAGGCGGGCATACAGGCTGACATGGACCGTGTGTTTGCCTTGTTTCCCCGTCTCCAAGAACGCCGAGCTCAACTGGCGGGCACGTTGTCTGGCGGAGAACAACAAATGCTGGCCATGGGGCGCGCTTTGCTCAGTCGGCCCAAATTGTTGCTGCTGGATGAACCATCCATGGGTTTGTCTCCGCTGATGGTCGACAAAATTTTCGAGGTGATTGCCGAGGTGGCGGCGCTGGGCGTGACCGTGCTGCTGGTCGAGCAAAACGCCAGCCGCGCGCTCAACATGGCGCAGCGTGCTTATGTGATGGAGTCAGGAGAAATCAGCATGCAGGGTGACGCCAAAGCCCTGTTGCATGACCCGAAAGTGCGCGCCGCTTACCTCGGTGAATAATGGCAGGATGAGCCAAGGTTTTATACGCATTCGGGGTGCCCGTCAGCACAATCTCAAAAACATCGACATCGATATTCGCACCAACGAATTGACCGTGTTCACCGGTCCGAGTGGTTCGGGCAAATCCAGCTTGGTGTTCGACACTTTGTATGCCGAAGGTCAACGCCGTTATGTGGAAACCTTCAGCGCTTATGCGCGGCAATTTTTAGACCGCATGGACCGCCCAGCGGTGGACAAGGTCGAAGGCGTACCGCCTGCGATTGCGATCGACCAGACCAATCCGGTGCGCAGCTCGCGTTCAACCGTCGGCACCATGACCGAATTGAACGACCATTTGAAATTGTTGTTCGCCCGCGCGGGCCAATTGTTCGACAAACAAACCGCGCAACCCGTCGAGCACGACAGCGCTGACAGTATTTTCAAAAAATTGCTGGCGCACAGCGAAGGCGACCCGCGCTGGGTCATCACCTTTCCGGTGGAATTGCCAGCCAACACCAGCGCAGAAGAATTGCAAACCTGGTTGAGTGCCAGCGGCTTCACCCGCATCCATACCCAACGCGAAGTGACCGTCACGGCTGATACCGAACCTTCGGCCAAAACGCGTACCGCTGCAGCACGCAAATCGGCCGCCAAATCGACCAAAACCAAAACCAAGACTTCGGCAGAAGACAAGCGCCAATTGCTTGATGTGGTGGCCGACCGGTTTCGCTTGCAACAGGTAGAACATGTGCGTGCCATGGAAGCGATTGAATTGGCATTGCAACGCGGCAACGGCCGAATGACCGCATACCGCTTGCCTGCCTCGGCTGACAGCGACAGCACGGGCGAGGCCTTTCGTTTCTCCACGGGCCTGCATTGCCCTGACAGCGATTTGCGCTATGGCGACCCGACACCTTCTGCGTTTTCATTCAATTCACCGGCGGGTGCTTGTCCCACTTGCAAAGGCTTTGGACGCGTCATTGGTGTCGATTACGGCCTGGTCATTCCGAACGACAAATTGACCTTGCGCATGGGCGCGATCAAGCCGATGCAAACACCGGCGTGGCAAGAATGCCAAGATGATTTGATGCGGCATGCCGAGACAGCGGGAATACCGCGTGACACTGCTTGGTACAAATTGACCGCCGAACAAAAAGATTGGGTGGTCAACGGTTCTCCGCATTGGAATGGCAAATGGAACCAGCAGTGGTATGGCGTCAAGCGGTTTTTTGAATACTTGGAAACCAAGTCTTACAAGATGCACATCCGTGTGTTGCTCTCCAAGTACCGTTCTTACACCTTGTGCACAGACTGCAACGGCGCCCGGCTGCAAACCGACAGTTTGCTGTGGCGCATCGGCAGTCGCGAAGGTGCCGACAAGGCACTGCCTGCCGCTCGGCGGTTTTTACCGCAAGGGGTGCAGTGGTCGCGTGATCAGCTTGAAGCGTTGCCGGGCTTGTGTCTGCATGACATGATGCTCATGCCGATTCACCGACTGCGTGGGTTTTTCGACCACATGGCGTCAGATGCGTCGCTCACCGCCCATGCGCAGGCAGAGCAACAAGCCTTGCATTTGTTGTTGGACGAAATCCGAACGCGGTTGAAATATTTGTGCGATGTCGGCATTGGCTATCTCAGCCTTGACCGGCAAAGCCGCACACTCAGCGGCGGTGAGGTGCAACGCATCAACCTGACAACTGCCTTGGGCACGTCGTTGGTCAACACTTTGTTTGTGCTGGACGAACCCAGCATCGGTTTGCATCCGCGTGATATGAACCGCATCACCCAAGCCATGTTGCGCTTGCGCGATGCTGGCAATTCCTTGGTGGTGGTGGAGCATGATCCTGCTGTGATGCTGGCCGCAGACCGCGTGGTTGACATGGGGCCCGGTCCCGGTGAGCGCGGCGGTCAAGTGGTGTTCGACGGCACACCTGCGCAATTGAAGCAAGCCGACACGCTCACCGGTGCGTACTTGGGTGCACGCAAACAAGTGGGCGTGGGATTAAAGC
>JALRAA010000190.1 GCA_023262645.1 Burkholderiaceae bacterium | reverse complement strand
GTACCAAGGGGTCGGGGCCAGAGACGCGAAATTGCACCGGAAAAGGCACGGGCGGGCCATTGGGCAATAACTTCACGCGCGCACGCACTTCTGGAAATTCGTTGGCCATCAATGCTGGCAATGCCACACGCAAGGTTTCGCGGGTCACCAAATCGTTTGGTAACACGATGAATTGCGACACATTGGTCTGCGGAAAAATCTGGTCCAACGGCAGGTAAAAACGCGGCACGCCTGAACCCACCCACAAGCTGACCGAATCCACACCTTGGAGGGACATCATGCGTTTTTCTATCTGCTTGACCAAAGCTTCGTTGGCTTGTATGGATGTGCCCTCTGGAAACCACACATCCATCATGATTTCAGGTCGGCTGGAATCTGGAAAAAACTGTTGTTGAACTTTACCCATGCCAAAGATGCCAAGAGCGAAGGTCAGCAATGTCGCGCCTATCGTCAACCAACGGTGCTTGACACACCAATGGACCGTGGCACGAAACCCGTTGTAGAAGGCCGAATCAAACAGCTCTTGCGGATGGTTGCCCGCATGTTGTGGCTTGACTTGCAGCAACCACGTACCCAACAAAGGCACAAAAAACACCGACACCCACCAACTCAACAACAATGCAATCACAGTGACCGCAAAAATGGCGAATGTGTATTCACCGGTGGCCGATTTGGCCAAACCAATCGGCAAAAAGCCTGCTGCGGTGATCAACGTGCCAGTCAGCATCGGCATGGCAGTGACTTCGTAGGCAAAAGTGGCTGCCTTGACTTTGTCAAAGCCTTCTTCCATTTTGCGCACCATCATTTCCACCGCGATGATCGCGTCGTCCACCAGCAAACCCAGCGAAATAATGAGCGAGCCCAACGAAATTTTGTGCAGCCCAATGCCCCAATAAAACATCGCCAAAAAGGTCATCGCCAACACCAAGGGAATGGTGATACCTACCACCAATCCCGGGCGCATATCGACATACCAACCGAAGCGCCCACCTTTGTGCCACCCAAGTGAAACAAAACTCACCAACAACACAATCACCACCGCTTCAATCAACACGCCAATGAACTCTCCGACGGAACGCGAGACAGCTTTGGGTTGGTTTTGCAAATTGCTGAGCTTCACACCTGCAGGCAAGCTGGCTTGCAATTTGTCGATGGCCACTTCCAAGGATTTGCCCAAGCGGATGATGTCACCACCCTTGGTCATAGAAACACCCATGGCGATGACTTGCTGGCCCTGAAACCGCACTTTGACATTGGGCGGATCGGCATAGCCGCGTGAAACAGTGGCGATATCACCCAAGCGCAATTGCTGGCCAGAGGCACCGCGAATCGGCATGGCGCTTAGCTGAGCCACCGCTTCAAATTGACCGGCCACTCGAATTTGCACCACGTCTTGCGGGGTCTGCAAATTGCCCGCGCTTTCCACTGCATTTTGCTGTCCCAATTGGGCCAGCACCGCATTCAGGTCCAAGCCCAGTTGCACCAGCCTTTTTTGGGGAATCTCGATGAATATTTTTTCATCCTGAACGCCAAACAGCTCCACTTTGGAAACATCTTTCACCCGCAGCAATTGCTGCCTGACATCGTCGGCAATGTCTTTCAACTCAGCCGGAGAAAAACCATCGGCTTGCAGCGCATAAATCACGCCAAACACGTCTCCAAAATCGTCATTGAAAAAAGGCCCTTGCACACCTTGGGGCAAGGTGTAGCGCATATCCCCGATTTTTTTTCTGACCGTGTACCAAACATCTGCCACTTCGTTGGGTTTGGAATAGTCTTTGAGCTGAAAAATGACTTGCGATTCACCGGGTTTGGAATAACTGCGGATCTTGTCCGCGTAGGGTGCTTCTTGCAGCACGCGCTCAATCTTGTCGGTGACCTGCTCAGCCACTTGCTGCGCGGTGGCGCCCGGCCAATAGGTACGAACCACCATGGCGCGAAAAGTGAATGGCGGGTCTTCATCCTGCCCCAACTGGAAATAAGCGGCCACCCCCAACAACAGCAACACCACCATCAAATAGCGGGTGAAAGCACGGTGGTTCAACGCCCATTCGGACAGATTGAAGCCCTTTTCAGGCTGAGAAGACGGCATCATGGCTGGCTACCGGCAGGTTTGAAGTAAGACACTTTTTGCCCTTCAGACAGCACATGCACGCCAGCGGTCACCACTTGTTGGCCGGGCTGCAAACCGCTGCTCACCAACACCGAGTTTGTGGCCATCTTGAGCGGAGGAGTGAGTTTTTTCAGGGTGCTTCGTCCGTATTTTATCGCTTCTACCTTCTTGGTGCTTTTGTCGTTGTTATTGGCCCACGTTATTCTACCCATCGCCAATAAAAACAAGGTGGAATTTGAGTTTACTTATACAAAGCCTACATATCTCATTGCCGATCAGCACATGTACCGAGAAATTGAACCGGGCATTATTGCTTATTTCAAAAGCATTACCGCTGAAAGAAAGGTAGGCTATAAGTTTGCCTTGGAGAAATGGGATAAGGAAGGACGTCTGCAATCAAAACTCATGGCTTCCAAGGCGCAGTTTATGGAAGAAGATGGCTTTTGGAGGGTAACGGATGGAAAGATCAGAACCATTCATGATGACGGCACAGAGGAACTCCGTGAGTTTGCTGAGTTGGACACGGTGCTCAAGATGAGTATTGCCGATTTCGGACAGCGAAAAGAAATCATTGGTACCTTGAACAGGCAAGAGTTGGCCAATTACATTGAAGAAGAGCGCAACAGAGGGTCGGGAAATGTAGCCTTCCTTGAAATTGAAAAATACTCCCGCACCTCAAATGCTTTTGCTATTTACGTGCTCACCTTGATTGGGGTGTCGATTGCTGCTCGAAAGGTGAGGGGAGGGACAGGTTTGCACTTGTTTTTGGCTGTAGTTGTGGGCTTGACCTATGTTTTTGCTCAAAAATTAACCACAGTGGCCGCCACGAACGTTGGGCTACCGGCAATTATAGCCGTGTGGGTACCCAACATTATTTTCCTGTTCTTGGGCGTGTACATTTACATCCGGGCTCCGAAATAAGGGGCTTTATAATTGGCTTTGAAATAGGGTGTACGGCGAGTTGATCTTCGGTTCATCATCAAAAATCCCAAAGATACTCGATCCAGAGCCACTCATGGCCACGTAACGCGCCCCGGCTTTTTCAAGTTGCTCGTGTACTTCTCTTAATACCGCGTGCCGCTCATACAACCCGGCTTGAAAGTCGTTCTTGAGGTGCTGTGCCCAAGAGCTCATGTCTTGCTGCAATAGTCCGTTTCCCGCATCATTGAACAGATCTTGTTCCTGTGCATTTGGAATGACACCTTGATAAGCTGCTTTCGTGCTGATGTGCAGGTTAGGGTAAATCACGGCAATGTGCTTGCCTTTTAGGCTAAAGTCAATGGGTGAAATCCGTTCTCCACGTCCTTGCACCAAGCAGGCTTGTTGGTAGATGAAGAAAGGACAATCAGAACCCAGAATAGCGGCTTTCTCAGCCAGTTTGTTTGGAGATAGTCCGAGTTCGTAAGCCTTGTTCAAATACATCAAGACGCTCGAAGCATCAGACGAACCTCCGCCCAAGCCTGCTCCAATCGGGATGTTTTTGATCAGTCGGATGTCGAAAAAAGGGAGCTTGTGCTCTTGACGAAGCAGCTTTACTGCTTTGATGCAGAGGTTGTCCTCATCACTGCCGTCAATAGGGATGTTGAAGGACTCGAAGCTGTCTTTGCTTCCTCCGTTTTCCGCCATTTCAATGGCATCTTCCCAAGGAATGGGGTAGAACACCGATTGAATTTCGTGGAAGCCATCGTGTCGTTTAGCGAGGATGTTCAGTCCTAAATTGATTTTCGCAGGGGCAAAAAAGACCATGATTTAGTCGAGATATCCGTAACGTTTCAACTTCTTCTCGTCGTCTCTCC
>JALRAA010000018.1 GCA_023262645.1 Burkholderiaceae bacterium | reverse complement strand
GGTGGCTTTGAGTTTTTCTCGTTTCAATTTTTCTTGCTTAAGCTCTCGCAATTGAAAGAATGCAAAAACGAATACCAGCAGAAAAACACCGAGTTCAATCCAAATACCCATGAGAGTTTTCTAATGCAGTGTCAAAAGCCAAACTCTGAGATTGGCTAAGACTATGTTGATCACTTGTAGCAACAACAAAGCAATCAATATGGAAATGTCCACACCTGCAATTGGTGGGACTATTTTCCTGATTGGCGACAAGAACGGCTGTGTCAATTTGTCAAGAAAGTACTGAATATCTGGGTTGGAAGATACCCAACTCATCAACGCAAAAATGATGAGCAACCCAGTGAGGCCACTCAAGGCAGAACTTGCAAGTTCAAATAGCGCCAAGCCCAGGGAAGGCATCAACGAAAAATAGCCAGCAAGCAATAACGACTGAAGCAAAATTCCCGCTAATTGAACCAAGTATGCAGATACAAAGGAAGCAACATCAAAGCGGGATGTCTTGGGAAACAACCTTCTCAGGGGTAACACGGACCAATCGGTGAGTCGGTAGACAAACAGACTGAATTGACCAAGCCCTTGACTGAGATTGAGTTTGATAAACAAACAGTACCCACGGAAAAGAAACAATCCCACCCAAAAAGAAGTTGCTGTTTTGAGCAACAACAGCGCAATTTGGGTGAGCATGTCAAGCAGCCAGTGCTATTTTTTCCTTGAAACCTAACTGATCCAGTGCAGCAGACAAATGTCCTAGGCTGCGCTCAATATGGTGGAGTTTTTCAAGCCCAAAAAGGCCAATTCTGAATGTCATGAAATCGGCAGGTTCGTCACATTGCAGAGGTACACCCGCAGCAGTTTGCAACCCAAGCGCCAAGAATTTTTTACTGCTCTGGATTTCAGGGTCATTGGTGTAACTGACAACCACACCAGGCGCCTTGTAACCATTGGCAGCAACGCTCACAATTCCGCGGCTTTCCAACATTTCTCTCACTCTGGCGCCGAGTTCAATTTGCTCTTGGCGAACTTTTTCAAAGCCATAGGCTTCGGTTTCCTGCATCACTTCACGCAAACGGGTTAAAGCATCCGTGGGCATGGTTGTGTGGTAGGAGTGTGTGCCTTTTTCATAGCTTTCCATGATTTGAAGCCATTTCTTCAAATCACATGCAAAACTGCTGCTTTGGGTTGTCTCGATAACCGTTCTTGCATGTTCACTCAGCATCACCATGGCACAACAAGGTGAACCGCTCCAACCCTTTTGTGGCGCGCTGACCAAGACATCAACACCCGTCGATTTCATGTCAACCCACATCGCGCCCGAAGCAATGCAGTCCAAGACAAATAATCCACCGTACTGGTGGACAGCATCAGAAACCTTTTTCAAGTAATCGTCGGGCAAGATCATGCCCGCTGAGGTTTCGACGTGGGGCGCGAAAACGACTGCAGGTTTTTCTTTGTGAATGGTTTGTACGACTTGATCGATAGGACAAGGCGCCCAAGATGCTTGTTTGTCGCTGGACAAAGGCTTGGCTTTGAGAACAATGGATTCAGACGGAATATTTCCCATGTCAAAAATTTGCGACCATCTGTAACTGAACCATCCGTTTCTGATGACCAAAACTTTTTTTCCAGTTGCAAATTGTCTGGCCACTGATTCCATGCCAAATGTCCCGCTGCCTGGCACCAAAACCGTTGAATGCGCTTGATAAACCTCTTTGAGTATTTTGGAGATGTCTTTCATCACGCCTTGAAAGCGTTGCGACATGTGATTCAAAGCGCGGTCTGTGTATACAACAGAAAATTCAAGTAAGCCGTCAGGATCAATTTCAGGAAGAAGTCCAGGCATGAAGTAACTCCGGTAGATATCAATAAATGGGGTGGCTGATGGGGCTCGAACCCACGACAACAGGAATCACAATCCTGGACTCTACCAACTGAGCTACAGCCACCACAAACCCATTATAACTAGCAAAAAATTGTGCGCACACCTTACTTGCTGGGTTTGACAAGGTCTGGCGAGGGCTCTTTCAAAGTAACCTTCAAAATATCTTTCAAATAACTAAAGTAAGCCAAATTTTCTGCGGTTGACCAAGATTTGATGAATCTTTGTTTGAGCTCGGGCGTCTTGGTGGGGTTATTTGCAGAGGGAAGCATTTTGTTGACCTTCACAATACCAAAGCCTTTGGCACCCAGATCGACACCGATCATGACTGGCAATTTTTCAGGATTGGCTCGCATTGCCTCGTCGACCAAATTTCCAGGAAGTTTGAGATTTTGGTCTCTGCTGAGTGCAACAGGTGCTTGTAGCTCTGCTTTGTCAGGTGTTTTTTTCCATTGCTCTAATTTGGTCGCGCCGTCCTTTTTGGCCAAGCTCAGGGCCTTTTCGTTGAGCACGGTTTGAACCAACATCGGCTTGACTTCTTCTAAGCTCAAATAGTTTGCTGGGTAATGCTTCGTGATACGCACAGAAATAAGCGTGTTGGGAGCAATCTCCATGGCTTCGGTATTTCTCAGACTCTTGATACTTTCAGGAGAAAAAACCGCCTTTAGAACATTGGGGTTGGCCCACGCTGTTTTTTTGTCTGCGTTGATATCTTTTGATACGCCAGCAGCGGTTTGAATGTCCAATTTGAATTTCTGCGCCACGGCTTTGAAACTATCTGCTTGCTCGTAAACCATGTTTGTGAATTGCTCAGCGATCTCTGCATATTTCTTTTGGGCAAGCTGCTTTTTGAGCTCAGCTTCTAGGCCACTGCGCATTTGTGAAAAATTCGCGCCAGAGGCGGATTTGATGTCGGTGAGTTGAATAATGTGAAAACCGAAGTCAGACTGCACGAGGCCGCTGATCTCGCCTTTTTTCAGATTGAAGGCTGCATCTTCGAAAGGTTTAACCATAGCGCCTCTTGCGAAAAATCCAAGGTCACCACCATTAACGGCAGATCCGGGATCTTGCGAATTTTTCTTTGCAATGTCCGCAAATTGGGCAGGAGATTTTTTCACCATATCCAGCAATGAAAGCGCTTTTTCCTTGGCTTTTGCCCTGTCAGCTTCGTTCATTTCTTTGGGCGCATTGATCAAAATATGGCTGGCTTTTCGCTCTTCTTTGGCGGCCAAGTTGCTTTGGTTCTGTTCGAAATAGCTTTTGAGTTCGGCCTCACTGACTGTGATGGTTTTTTCAATCGCTTCTTGACTCAGCACCACATACTCGATGTCGGCTGATTCAAGTGATTTGAACTCTTCCTTGTGCGCATTGAAATACTTGAGCACTTCTTCGTCGGTTGGTTTCGCTTCACCCAAGTAATCGGATGCAGAAAAAATGGCGATTTGCACTTCCCGTTGTTGATAAAAGGCGTCAAGTGCAACCTCCATTTGGGAGGGAAAGGTCACACTGCTTTGCGTGACTCCTGTCACTACTTGTTTGACCGCAACATCGGATCGCATACGGCTTTCAAAAATCTCAGGTGTCATGCCCTGTGCAGCAAGCAATTGGCGGTATTTTTCAATATCTAATGAGCCATCAGGTTTCTTGATAGAGGCCAGTACTTCCATTTCAGCAATAGATTGAGCCACTTTCTGGTCGGAAACTTTTAAATTCAACTTTTTAGCGCTGGCCTCAAGCACTCTGGATTGCACCAATCTTTCGAGAACGCCATATTTGATAGCTGGGGTATCGAACATGCTGACATCGATGGTGGGCATAGACGCACGCATACGCTGAATTTCACTTTGGTGAGATTTCTCCCACTCCTCTTTGGAGATATCGACGCCATCCACAGAGGCCACCACTTCACCGCTTGAATTGAATCGTTTGTAGCCATCAATGCCGAACAAAACAAATGAAGGAAAAATAAGGATGATCAGCAGAATCTGCATGATCTTTTTATGTTGGCGGATGAAATCGAACATGGGCTTTGTAGATTAAAAAAAGAAAAGGCGAACACTGTTCGCCTGAATGGTTTGGTGGGTGCTGACGGTCTCGAACCGCCGACCTACGCCGTGTAAAGGCGCCGCTCTACCAACTGAGCTAAGCACCCCACCGAATCTTCAAATCAATTTAAAGCGTCTTTCAACGCTTTACCAGGACGAAACTTTGGCACAGAAGCAGCCTTGATTGTAATGGCAGCGCCTGTGGCAGGGTTTCTGCCGCTTCTCTCAGCGCGCTTTGACACTTCGAATGTGCCAAAGCCGACCAGAGAAACCGAGTCGCCTTTTTTCAATGCGGCGGTGATGGATTCGATGGTGGATTCAAGAGCGCGAGTTGCCGCTGCTTTTGAAATATCTGCATCTGCAGCAATGTGTTCAATGAGTTCAGATTTATTCACAAAGTTCCCCTTGACATAAGGTGTGTTTAAGTAGGTTGATAGATCGACAAAAAGTGTTTTAGCGAAAAACACTGAATGGAGAGTTTCAGCAAATGTTCAAAAGCCACAAACATTTCGTCAAGATACTGAGAGGTATCCGATAAAAAACGTTCAGTAAGGATTCTAATGTGTTTCAACAACCAGCAAAAATTTAATTACTTGGCATTTGCCTTGATCAACGGAATAGCCTTTTTCAAATAAAAAACCATAGACCCAATGGTGAGTATGGCGGCAACCCATATCAGTACGCCACCCCAATATCCGGTTGAAAAATGACCGAAAAGTACACCGTCATATATCAAGAACGGAATAGCAACCATCTGAGCAGTGGTTTTGAGTTTGCCAATCATATGAACAGCGACAGTTTTGTTGGCGCCAATTTGCGCCATCCATTCTCGGAGCGAGGAAATGGCAATTTCACGTCCAATGATCAACAGTGCAACGATGACATCGACACGCTGTAAGTCCACCAAAACAAGCAAGCTTGCGCACACCAAAAATTTATCGGCGACTGGGTCTAAAAAAGCTCCGAAAGCAGATGTCTGATTGAGCCTTCTGGCCAAAAATCCATCAAGCCAATCGGTCAATGCAAAAAGTATGAACATGATGGTCGCGATCAAATTTCGAGTAGCGATATCTAACGGCCATTGAAATACCCACACCAGTAAAGGAATTGCAACAATTCTTGTCCAGGTCATGAGGGTTGGAAGATTGAAAAACATTTGTCACTCGTAAACAATGCGCGATTCAACTGCAACCGTTTTGAGTTTCAGGTTCGAAAGAAACTCATCAGTGGGATACACCTGCGCTTTACCTCCCAGTTGTATTTCTGCTTCTCCTGTGGGGATCTTCATATGAAGGCGCACGGCTAATTTGGTCGACTGTGGAGAAATGCCCACCGCAATGGGTGAATGACTTTGTTCTTTCAGAAAATCAGCCAAAGCTTTGGTGGGTTTTTGAATCAATAACTTCAAATATTTGCCAAAGCGGCATCGGGCTTGGGGCAAATCGATGGCCTCTAACAACCCCAAGCGTAACCCGCCATTTCTGCGGTCATTTTGAATTTTCACCAATGCGATCAAAACTTGGTCTTCTTTGATGAGTGATTTGTGTTTTAAGAAAACTGAATCATCCGCAGTCAGCTCTAGAGCACTGCTTCCATCATCCAACACAAAAATATTCAACCGCCCTTTGGCGGTATTGATGGTTCTCTCATCTCTCACAATACCTGCAATCCACACAGGATCGCGACTCTCTTTGAGCTCTGCCAGAGATGACTTGGCAAAACAACGAATCTCTTCTCTGACTTCATCAAAAAGATGACCAGACAAATGGAATCCGATGGCGGATTTTTCATGGGTCAATTTTTCTCTGGGACCCCAGACTGGCTTGCTTGCCATCAATGGCTCATGGTTACTTGATCCATGCGCATCAGACATGTCAAACAAGCCCGTTTGAAGTGCATGGCTTTCTTGCGAACTGGCAAAGTCAAAAGCCAAACCCACTGATGAGAGCAGCTCGTGCCGATTGATCCAAATCGAATCGAATGCACCGGCTTTGATCAGCGCTTCAACTGCTCGTTTATTGATGCGCGATCGATCGATTCGCGCACAAAAATCAAACAAACTTTTGAATAATCCGCCAGATTCTCTGGCTTCACAAATGGCTTCAATGGCTGATTGACCTGTGCCCTTGATGGCGCCGAGTCCATAGCGAATGGATTTGGGCGTGATGGGTGCGAAACGGTATTCGCCAGCATTGATATCTGGACTTTCAAATGTCAAGCCCATCTCCAATGCATCATCGAAAAGTATCTTTAATTTATCTGTGTCGTCCATCTCAACGCTCATGTTCGCGCTGTAGAACTCAGCAGGAAAATGGACTTTGATCCAGGCTGTGTGATAGGCCAGCAATGAATACGCAGCGGCATGCGATTTATTGAATCCGTAGCCTGCAAACTCCTCCATCAGGTCGAAAATAGCATCCGCTTGGTCGCTGGAAATTTGATTTTTTGCGGCACCTTCTCTGAAAACAGAGCGATGCAATGCCATTTCGTCGGCCTTCTTCTTACCCATGGCGCGACGAAGTAAATCGGCACCCCCTAACGAATAACCGCCAAGAACTTGAGCGATCTGCATGACTTGCTCTTGATAAACCATGATGCCGTATGTCTCCGACAAAATGGGTTCAGCCAATGGATGTGGGTAGTTGACAGCTTCTCTGCCATGTTTGCGCGCCACAAAACTCGGTATCAGACTCATAGGGCCCGGTCTGAACAACGCATTCAAAACAATCAGATCTTCAAGCCGGCTGGGTTTTGCATCACGCAACATGGCTTGCATACCACGGCTTTCAAATTGAAAAACAGCTTCGGTTTTGCCTTTTGAAAACAGTTCGTAAGTTGCCACATCATCAAGCGCAATGGATTCATAGTTGAATGCTGAATGCTCTGGATATCGGCTGGCGATCAGATCTTTGGCCTGCTCCAAAATTGTCAACGTGGCCAAACCCAAGAAGTCAAATTTCACCAAACCTATCGATTCAACATCGTCCTTGTCAAACTGACTCACTGCAGCAGGACTGCCCGGTTGCTGGTAGAGAGGACAAAAGTCGGTCAATTGCCCTGGCGCAATGAGCACACCGCCAGCATGCATTCCGATATTTCTTGTCAAGCCCTCGAGTTTTTGGGCCAAGTTCAACAGTATTTTGACTTCATCTTCTTGTTCGTAACGTTGAGCAAGCACTGGCTCTTGGGACATGGCTAACGCAATGGTCATGGGTTGACCTGGCTTGTTGGGAATCAACTTGGACAGCCCTTCGCAAAAGGTGTAACTCATGTCCAACGTCCGGCCAACATCACGAATGGCAGCACGCGCAGCCATGGTTCCAAAAGTCACGATTTGACTGACAGCTTCACGCCCATATTGCGTTTTCACATATTCAATCACCCGGTCTCTGTTGAGTTGACAAAAATCAATATCGAAGTCGGGCATGGATACCCGCTCAGGATTCAAAAACCGCTCAAACAGTAAGTTGTATTGAAGCGGATCAAGGTCAGTGATGTTGAGGGCATAAGCCACCAAAGACCCTGCGCCAGAGCCACGGCCTGGCCCCACAGGGCATCCATTTCTTTTGGCCCAATTGATAAAGTCGCTGACGATCAAGAAATAACCTGGGAACCCCATTTTCAAAATGGTGGCAATCTCAAAATCGAGCCTGCCGGTGTATGTGGGGCGCTTAGCGTTCTTGATCGCTTCGTCTGGAAAAAGTTTGTTCAAGCGGCTTTCTAGGCCTGCGTGGGAAACCTCTTTGAAGTAAGTTTCAACAGGGGTAGGTATTCCGTTCACAACAGGCGTTGGAAATTCAGGCAACTGAGGCTTTCCCAACGTCAGTCTCAAATTGCAGCGGGTTGCAATTTCATGGCTGTTTGTCAAAGCAGATGGGATGTCTTGAAACAAATTCACCATCTCGGCTTGCGTCAAAAAATATTGTTGTTTGGTAAACCGCCTCAATCTCTTGGGGTTACCCAAAATCTCACCGTTGGCAATACAAACACGGGCCTCGTGCGCTTCAAAATCTTCTGGTTCTACATATTGAATCGCATGCGTTGCAACCACTGGCAATTGAAGTTGCGAGGCCAATTCAAGCGCTCCTGATATGTAGGTCTCATCATCGGGTCTTCCGCACCGCTGCAGCTCAATGTAAAAACGATCTTTAAAAACCTTGGCGGCTTCAAGCGCAAGCGTTTGTGCGCGATGGATATTGCCAGCTTTAAGAGATTGACCAATGGGCCCTTGTTGCGCCCCCGAGAGAAGAATCAAACCCTCGGAAAGCTCGCACAAAGCGGACCAATCAACACCAGGTTGAAGTCCACTTTTGGGATTGACCCAAAGTTTTGTGAGAATTTGCGACAGATGGTGGTAGCCCACATGGCTTTTTACCAAAAGTAATACTTTTGAGGGCTCTGATGCGGGCTCGGTGTCATTGAAAAAAACGGTAACTTCGCTGCCCAAAATTGGTTTGATACCTGCTTTGCGGCACGCAGAATAAAATTTGACGGCGGCGAATAGATTGTTGATATCAGTGAGTGCCAAGGCTGATTGGCCATCGTTCACTGCTTTGTCCACCACATCATCGACTCTGCATGTGCCGTCCGTGATGGAGTATTCGGAGTGGAGACGCAGGTGGGTAAACATCAAGCCATTCTAAAGAGAGAAGCAAGGTAAATCCATGTGGTATTTCCCCTCGAACGAATTCACATAAAATCTCACCAACTTAGGAAAAAACCATGGCCAACGAACTCATCCAACACATCACAGACAACAACTTTGAAACGGTTGTCATTGAATCCAAAGACACAGTGCTTGTCGATTTTTGGGCTGAGTGGTGCGGCCCCTGCAAAATGATCGCTCCCGTTTTAGACGAAGCAGCCGATACTTATAAAGGCAAGTTGCAAATCGCCAAAATGAATGTCGATGAAAACACGAATATTCCTGCGAAATTTGGAATTCGCGGCATCCCTACACTCATGCTGTTCAAAGACGGCCAGTTGGCAGCCACCAAAGTGGGGGCAATGAGCAAAGCGCAGCTCAATGAGTTCATTCAACAACAACTGGTCTGAAGCCTATTTCATTCATTTATTTCGTGTCATAATGAATTGATGGTTACACGCTGATTTTTTTCGGCGTCTACGGCCTCCTCCAGCAGGCTTTCTGTCTGCATACCTCCCTCTTAAAGAACGAACTCCTCAAGGAGTATCCCTATGCATCTGAATGAACTCAAAGCTCTTCACGTGTCCGAAGTACTGAAGCAAGCTGAAGAACTTGAAATTGAGAATACCGGTCGCATGCGCAAGCAAGAGTTGATGTTTGCGATCATCAAAAAACGGGCGCGTGCAGGGGAACAGGTTTTCGCGGACGGTGTTTTAGAAATTCTGCCGGATGGATTTGGATTTTTAAGAAGCCCAGACACCAGTTACACAGCCAGCACCGACGATATCTACATCAGCCCTAGCCAAGTCAGACGCTTCAATCTGCACACCGGTGACATGATTGAAGGAGAGGTCCGCATTCCCAAAGATGGCG
The DNA here is from genome assembly GCA_023262645.1 of Burkholderiaceae bacterium. Lineage (GTDB taxonomy): Bacteria > Pseudomonadota > Gammaproteobacteria > Burkholderiales > Burkholderiaceae_C > Limnohabitans. The sequence goes on along the minus strand of JALRAA010000018.1, from coordinate 2,597 downwards.
AGCGTTACTTCGCGCTCACCAAACTAGACCAAGTCAATGGGGACTTGCCGGAAAACAATAAACACAAAGTGATGTTCGAAAATTTGACGCCTTTGTTTCCCAAAGAACAGATGCGACTAGAGCGTGACATCAAAGGCGAAGAAAACATCACGGGTCGAATCATTGACATCATCGCGCCCATAGGCAAAGGTCAGCGGGCTTTGCTGGTGGCGCCGCCCAAGAGCGGCAAAACCGTCATGATGCAACATATTGCGCACGCTATTTCTGCCAACTATCCCGACAGTCACGTGATGGTTTTGTTGGTTGACGAAAGACCCGAAGAGGTCACTGAAATGCAACGCAGTGTGAAAGGTGAAGTGATTGCATCCACGTTTGATGAGCCTGCCGCCCGCCATGTTCACGTCGCTGAAATGGTGATTGAACGAGCCAAACGTTTGGTTGAACTCAAAAAAGATGTGGTCATATTGCTGGACTCCATCACACGATTGGCACGCGCTTACAACAACGTTGTACCCAGCTCTGGCAAGGTTCTGACTGGCGGCGTGGACTCCAATGCCTTGCAAAGACCCAAGCGATTTTTTGGTGCAGCCCGCAAGGTTGAAGAGGGAGGCTCTTTGACCATCATTGCCACTGCATTGATAGACACCGGCAGTCGCATGGACGAGGTGATCTTCGAAGAGTTCAAAGGCACTGGCAACTGCGAAATTCACCTTGATCGCCGTTTGTATGAAAAACGTGTCTTCCCTGCTATTCAACTCAACCGAAGCGGTACGCGCCGTGAAGAACTGCTGCTGAGCCCAGAAATCCTTCAGAAGTCAAGAATATTAAGACAATTTATTTATAACCTGGATGAAATTGAATCCATGGAACTGATGCTCAAAAATATGAAGGCCACAAAAACCAACGTCGACTTCTTCGACATGATGAGAAGAGGCGGCTAAAAACTTGAGGCATAATCAAAGGTTACCGAAAAGTGCAAGAGATTGGCTCTTGTGGCTCTCGACTTGATAAGGAATCACCATGAAAGAAGGCATTCACCCCGAATACCGTGAAGTTTGTTTCGTAGATTTGTCCAACGGTTTCAAATTTGTCACACGTACCTGTGCCAACACCAAAGAAACCATCAAAATGGATGACGGTCGCGAATTGCCACTTTACAAATTAGACACATCCAGCGAATCACACCCCTTCTACACGGGCACACAAAAATCTGTGGACACCATGGGTGGACGTGTTGAAAGATTCCGCAACAAATATGGCAAATCAGCCGCTAAGTAAGTTGAACTTGTCCACGAAAAAGCAGCTTCATCAGCTGCTTTTTTTATTTCTGAACACCACTTTCCAACAAAACCTCGGTCGATGAAAGCCCCCTCCCCAGCCATCATTTCCAACCACGCGGTGCGTCGCATGCCCAGGCATTGGTTGATGTTGCTCTGTGTGGTCTATGTGTTTATTGGCACTTTTGACAGAGGGCCTTGGAAGAGCATGGACTTGACCTCACTGGGTTACATGCTCAGTTTGGTGCAAGGAAAAAGCGATATTTTTCATCTGCAATTGGCAGGCATTGTTCCAGAGCTAGACGCATTACTTCCCTACTGGGTAGGCATGCTTGCGATTCAAACATTCAGCAGCTTGTCGCCCGATCTGGCGGCCAGGCTGACCTTTTCAGTCTTTTGCTTGTTTGGCATGTTTTGTTTATGGCAAGGCATTTATTTCTTGGCCAGAAATCCGCATGCACAACCTGTTGCATTTGCATTTGGCGGTGAAGCCAATCCCAAAGATTACGCAAGGGCCATCGCTGATGGCGGATTACTGGCTTATTTGGCCTGCCTGGGTTTGGCGGTACCCAGCCATGAAATCACGCCAATGGCTTTTCAACTTCAATTGGTGTGTGTGTTTTTTGCAGGCGCTGCTTCGCTGCATTTTTATCCCATAAAAGGTTTGATGGGAATATGTGTGGCGGCAGTTTTGTTGACGCTCAGTGGTGCACCCACGCTTGCAACGCTTTTATTGGTGGGTGTGATGGGGATGTGGCATCAGAATCCGCAATCGCACAAATGGCAAATCTGGATCCTGCTGGGTACCTTGGTCAGCCTGATTGGCATGGGTTTGTACATCGATCTTTGGCAATGGCGCATTGTCGAGACAGCGGAATTTAAAACCAAGTTCAAAGAGAACATTGAACTGATGTTGTGGTTCTTGTGGCCTGCATGGCCGATGGCTGCGTGGACCTTATGGAAATGGCGTGGCCAATGGCGAAATCAAGTGTGGACCCAGCACCTGACATTGCCTGTGTTTTTATTTGTCATCACTTTGATGGCCAGCGTGTTGACCTCTAATCCTGACAGAACACTGCTGCTCGTATTACCAAGCATTGCTGCATTGGCCGCATTTTCTCTACCGACACTCAGGCGTTCTGTCGCTGCATTGATCGACTGGTTCACATTGATTTTCTTCACGGTCTGCGCAGTTGCCATTTGGGGCGTTTGGCTGTCACTGGAAACTGGCGTTCCTGCACAGCCAGCGCGCAACGTATTCCGATTGGTACCAGGCTACACCTACGAATTCAATTTGCTTGCCTTGATCACCGCGGCGGT
>JALRAA010000189.1 GCA_023262645.1 Burkholderiaceae bacterium | reverse complement strand
CACTGTTCAAAAGAACTGATCCGTTTCACCCAAAAAAACCGGCTGCATTGTTTTGCAGCCGGTTTTTTTTCGTTCCTACAAAGGAGGGTCTGAGCGCATAGCTCGCCCATGAAAAAAGCGGGGATATACCCCGCTCTTCTCAGACTTCAGCATTCACTGGCTGCCAGAGTGGCAGCGCAGTGAACCGGACATCAAGCTTGCTGGATCGCTTTGCCAGTGATAGGCAATGTACGAACACGCTTGCCAGTCAACTTGGCCACAGCGTTGGCCAATGCAGGCACGATGGCCGCAGTGACAGGCTCACCGATACCGCCAGGCTTCTCACCGCTCTTGACCAACACGATGTCTACCAAGGGTGATTCGTTGGTACGAACCATGGGGTAGGTGTTGAAGTTGGTCTGCTGAACGCGACCATTTTGCACAGTGATGGAATGCTTGAGTGTGGTACCCATGCCCATGATGATGCTGGACTGAATTTGTTGTTCAACAATTTCAGGGTTCACGATCATGCCCATGTCGGCGGCCACAGTGGCTTTCACCACTTTGACTTCACCGTCAGCGCCCATGCTCACTTCTGCGACCACGGCCACATAGGTGTCATAGCCTTCCATGATGGACACGCCCATGGCATTGCCTTTGGCAGCGCCTTTTTTGTAACCCGCTTTTTCAGTGGCCAGCTTCAACACGTTTTGGAAACGTGGTTTGCCATCCAACATGGACATGCGGAATTCAACAGGGTCTTTGCCAGCAGCCAAAGCCATTTCGTCCACAAAGCTTTCGTTGGCGAAAACGTTCATGTTATGGCTCACACCGCGCCAGTAACCAACACGCAAACCAGCGTCATGGATGACGAGGTCGTGTTGGGTGTTGGGGATGTTGTAAGGTGCAACCGCAGCTTCGACCATGAACGGATCCATGGTGTCTTTTGGCAGACCAAACGCACGTTGTGTGATGGACTGTGAAGTGACCTTGAAGTGCAGACCGACTGGCTTGCCGTTGGCATCCAAGCCACCATGGACTTGGTTGTAGCCGATGGGGCGGTAGAAGTCATGGGTCATGTCGTCTTCACGAGACCAAACCAATTTCACAGGCAGTTTGACGGCTTTGGAAATTTGTGCGGCTTGAACCACAAAGTCCAGTTCGATACGACGACCGAAGCCACCACCCAAGTAAGTGGTTCTGACATCCACATCTTCAGGCTTCATACCCAAAGCAGCAGCAGTAGCGCCTTGAGCACCTTGCTGGAACTGGGTTGGGCCAATCAACAATGCTTTGCCGCCAGACACATGCGCTGTGAAGTTCATGGGTTCCAGAGGTGAGTGTGATTGCAAAGGTGTGATGTAAGTGGCAGACAGCTTTTTGGCTGCGCTGTTGATCGCGCCCATGGCATCGCCTTTGGCAGGCTGGATGGGCAGCACTTTGCCGCTGGAAGAAGCTTGTTTGTGCGATTCGATCATGGCATCTGAAGACAAGCGGCTACCTTCGCCTTCGTCCCAGTCGATTTTCAATGCACGGCGTGCTTTGACAGCTGCCCAGTAGGTGTTGGCAACCACTGCCACACCGTCGCTGACTTGGACAACGTCCAACACGCCGGGCATGGCTTTGGCTGCTGCGCTGTCAACGCTGCGCACTTTGCCACCGATGACGGGGCACTGCTCCAAGCTGGCGTAAACCATGCCGGGCAAACGCACGTCGATACCGAACTCGGCAGTGCCGTTGACCTTGGCAGGCACGTCGGTACGGGGAATGCGCTTACCGACAACGCGGAAGTCTTTGGCGCCTTTGATGGCGGGCTTTTCTGGCACAGGCTGCTTGGAAGCAGCTTCGGCCATTTGACCGTAGGTGGCTTTCTTGCCGCCTGGGCCTGTCAGCACGCCGTTTTCTGCTTTGACAGCACTGGCAGGAACACCCCACTCAGCGGCTGCACCAGCGATCAGCATTTCGCGAACTTGCGCGCCAGCGATACGCAATTTTTCCCAGCCTTCACGAACGGAGGTTGAACCACCGGTGATCATGGCGCCGAGGAAAGCGTTGGCGTACACAGCACCGGGAGGGGCTGCAGCAACGGTGACTTTGGTCACGTCAACATTGAGTTCTTCTGCGATCAACATAGGCATAGAGGTGTAAACACCTTGACCCATTTCTGAACGGGCAGAAATCAGGGTGATGCTGTTGTCGTCAGCGATGTGAACCCATGCATTGGGAGTGTGCAATGTGCCAGCTGCCATGGTTTCGGCAACGGTACCTGGCAAAACCACGCCCATCATCAAGCCACTGGTGGCGATGCTGGTGGTTTTAAGAAAGTCGCGGCGATTTGTTTCTGTGCTCATCATGATGTAATTCCTTTGAAATTAAGCAGAGCGCATCATGGATGCAGCGTCTTTGACAGCAGCACGAATACGTGTGTAAGTACCGCAACGGCAAACGTTACCAGCCATGGCGGCGTCGATGTCTGCGTCAGAGGGGTTTTTGTTTTTGCTGAGCAATGCAGCAGCGCTCATCAATTGACCAGATTGGCAATAGCCGCACTGGGGCACTTGGTGCTTGACCCAAGCTTTTTGCAGGGCATGGTTGCCGCCCAAGCCTTCAACGGTACTGACGCTAGAGCCAGCCACATTGCCTACTTGAGTTTGGCAAGAACGCACGGCTTCGCCGTTGACGTGAACGGTACAAGCGCCGCACAGAGCAGCGCCGCAACCAAACTTGGTGCCGGTCAGGCCAAGTTCATCACGGATGACCCAAAGCAAAGGCGTGTCAGCCTCGGAGTTGGACGAAACGGTTTTACCGTTGACTTGAAGTTGAAGGCTCATAGATACTTCCTTGATTGAGGGATGCGGAACGGAGTCATATTAATGATTTCTAGAGCAGAAACACCCTAGGGAAAGCCCTTGTATGGGTTTGAAATTTCTCGTTTTGAAACACCCTGAGTCGCATGATTGACAATACCCAATCAGTAGATAGGGCTATTCACAAAATTTCCATGGTTTCCCTCGGGAAAAAGGAAATTTTCCCTTGCCCAAAACCGATCTCAGCGCATGATTGAATGTTTTATCAAAACAGCAATGGGTTTGGCTTCATGAATACCTTTCGTTACACATTTTTTCTCTGGTCAGCAGCGATCGGCTGTTTGCTCGCACAAACGCTTCAGGCCCAAGCGCAAAACGCTTCTGACGAGACGGGCAGCCTGTCAGAGGTGAAAGTCATCAACACCTCACCACTGCCCGGCATTGGCATCGAAAAATACAAACTTCCTTACGAAGTGCAATCGGTCGACAGCCAAACCATCCAAAAATCGGGCAGCAGAACATTGTCGGAATTCATGAATGAAAACCTGACAGGCGTGAATGTGAACGACATCCAGGGCAGTCCCTATCAATCGGATGTCACCTACCGCGGCATGCGCGCTTCAGCCACCTTGGGAGCGTCGCAAGGCTTGTCGGTGTACATGGACGGTGTGCGCATGAACCAGCCGTTTGGTGATGTGGTGAATTGGGACATGTTTCCCGAGGCCGCGATTGACACCGTGACCTTGATACCCGGCTCGAACCCCATGTATGGACTCAACACGTTGGGGGGTGCATTGGCGTTCACCACCAAATCGGGTTTGACCACGCAAGGCAACGAATTAACCACCTCATATGGCAGTTATGGTCGAATCAAATTGGACACCACACACGGCGGTAAATCCAGTGATGGCTGGCATCGTTTTATTGCTTTGAGCGCATTCAAAGAAAACGGATGGCGTGACCACTCCGAAGGCAATTTGCAAAACCTGTTCGTGAAAATCGGTCGCACCCAAGAGGACACCAATTGGGATGTGTCGTACATGTTTGGCAACAGCAAGTTGCACGGCAATGGCCTGACGCCGAGTACGAACTATGGTGCGTTGGGATCTGCTTCTTTTTCAAACACCTCAAAC
>JALRAA010000188.1 GCA_023262645.1 Burkholderiaceae bacterium | reverse complement strand
GGCCTCGACCCGCGTGAATACGACGCAGTCCTTGACCTCCCCGCCAAAGGCTACAACACCGTCGTCGCCTGCGCCGCAGGCTACCGCTCGGCCGATGACAAATACGCCAAGCTCGACGGTCGTATCTATCTTTCAGGCATACAGGCTTTGGTGCGCTTGCCCCTGATGCAACGATTGCGCGACGAAGCACAGGGCCTCAACACGGCAGGTTTTGTCAGTGGTTACAGAGGTTCACCCTTGGGCACGTTGGATGAAGCTTTGTGGAAAGCACAAAAAAAGCTCGAGCAAAACCACATCAAATTTGTCCCCGGAGTCAACGAAGAACTCGCCGCCACAGCCGTCTGGGGAACACAAACAACAGCGTTGATGGGTCCTGCCAAATACGATGGCGTGTTTGCCATGTGGTATGCCAAAGGCCCGGGCGTTGACCGCTGCGCAGATGTGTTCAAGCACATGAACCATGCCGGTACCGCCAAACATGGTGGCGTGTTGCTGGTGGCGGGTGACGACCATGGCGCGTATTCCTCTACCTTGCCGCATCAGTCAGACCATTTGTTTGCAGCCTGCATGGTGCCCGTGCTGTATCCGTGCAATGTGCAAGAGTATTTAGACCTGGGCTTACACGCTTGGGCGATGTCACGGTTTTCAGGTTGCGCGGTGGGATTCAAGGCGTTGGCGGACACGGTGGAGTCCAGTGCATCGGTAGACGCGAACCCGTTCAGATTGAACCTGGTGTTACCGACCTCGTTTGCCATGCCAAAGCAGGGGCTGAACAACCGCTTGTCAACAGACACATTGGGTGTTCAAGCCAAGGCCCAAGAGGCGCTGATGCAGGACTACAAAATTTATGCAGCGATTGCATATGCACGGGCCAACAAATTGAACCGGACCATGATTGACAGTGCACACGCCAAGCTGGGCATCATGGCTTCAGGCAAGTCGTATTTGGATGTGCTCGAAGCATTGGAAGAACTCGGTATTGACGAGACACGGGCGGGCGAGATTGGCATACGTGTGTACAAGGTGGCCATGCCATGGCCGCTGGAGCCCGAAGGCGTGCGTGAATTCGCGCAAGGCTTGGATGAAATATTGGTGGTGGAAGAAAAACGCCAAATCGTTGAATACCAATTGAAAGAACAGCTCTACAACTGGCGTGAAGATGTGCGCCCCCGCGTGGTGGGCAAGTTCGATGAAAAAGGCGAATGGGTGAATGACCGAGGCGACTGGTTATTGACCTCCAAGGCAGATTTCTCCGTGGCACAAATTGCACGCGTGATCGCCGCACGGATTGCCAAGTTCCACACCAGTGCCATGATCGAAGAGCGCTTGGCATTTCTCCAAGCCAAAGAGAGCCAACTCAGCAAAGCGGCGAACATGCCTGCGCGTTCGGCGTATTACTGCGCGGGCTGTCCGCACAATACATCAACCCGAGTTCCCGACGGCAGTTTGGCGTTGGCAGGCATTGGCTGCCATGTGATGGCCACCTCTATCTTTCCAGAATCCAACAAGCTGACCACGCACATGGGCGGCGAGGGCGCGCCGTGGATTGGTCAATCTGCTTTTTCAAAACTGGACCATGTGTTTCAGAACTTGGGCGACGGTACGTATTTCCATTCCGGCTCACTCGCCATACGCGCAGCCATTGCGGCCAAAGTCAACATCACCTACAAAATTCTTTTCAACGATGCGGTGGCCATGACAGGCGGTCAGCCTGTGGACGGCAGTTTGTCGGTGTGGCAACTGGCTTGGCAACTCGCTGCAGAGGGCGTTGAGCGGATTGCCTTGGTCAGTGCAGATACCAAGCGCTATCAACAGAGTGATCCCTTGCCTGCATCAGTCAGCTTGCATAAACGACATGAGTTGGACGCTGTTCAGCGAGAGCTGCGAACGATCAAAGGTGTGACCGTGTTGTTGTACGACCAAGTATGCGCCTCAGAAAAAAGGCGTCGACAGAAAAAAGGCGAATGGCCGTTGCTGGTGGAGCGTGTATTTATCAACGAAGCGGTGTGCGAAGGTTGTGGTGACTGCGGCGAGCAATCGAATTGCACAGCCTTGTTGCCTAAGGAAACCGCATGGGGACGCAAGCGCGTCGTGGACCAGTCTGCTTGCAACACCGACTACGCGTGTGTGAAAGGGCACTGTCCGAGTTTCGTGAGCGTCTCCGGGGCGATTCCGCGTTCTCGGAAAAAGACGACTGCCCAGCCACTGGCATCAGCGTCATTGACACAGCCGCAATTGGCTGCCTGCGACAAGCCGTACAACATACTTATCAATGGCATTGGCGGTACGGGTGTCATCACGGTGGGTGCCTTGTTGGGAATGGCCGCCCATATAGAAGGCAAGGCGGTATCGGTGCTTGACATGACAGGCATGTCGCAGAAAAACGGTTCTGTCAGTTCGCATGTGCGCATCGCGCAAAATCATGGCGCGATTCGGGCGCAACGCATTGCCGCAGGCGAAGCCGATTTGGTGTTGGGTTGCGACATACTGACCTCTGTGGCGCAAGATGCGCTGGCAAAAATGCGGCCCGGTCGCACCCATGCTGTGGTCAACACCCACGAGCAACCGACCGGGCAATTTGCCAGACAAGCGGATTGGCAATTTCCCATGGAAGACGCCAAAGCTTTGTTGAAAGAGGCGTTACAAGACAACGTGAACTATGTGGACGCCACCCGTCTGGCGACAGCTTTAAGTGGCGACGCCATGGCGACCAATTTGTTCATGTTGGGATATGCCTACCAGCGTGGCTTGCTGCCTGTGTCTGGCGCGTCTTTGTTGCAAGCGATTTCGCTCAACGGTGTAGCGGTGGATGCGAATGTGCAGGCGTTCACTGCCGGTCGCTTGGCGGCGGTGGATGTGCAGGCCTTTGAACGCCAATACTTGCCTGGTGAAACTGTGGTGTTTCATAAAAGTTTTCATTTGGATGATTACATCCAATCGCGTGTCCATGACTTGACGCTCTACCAAAATGCATCGTATGCCGCGCGATACCAACGCTTGGTCGGGCATGTGCGCGCCAAGGAATCCGGTCAAGGCCAAGGCCATGCATTGACCAAAGCCGTGGCGCAATCGTTGTTCAAGCTCATGGCCTACAAAGACGAATACGAAGTGGCTAGGCTCTATACCAACGGTGAGTTTGCAAAGCAGTTGCAGCAGCAATTTGAAGGAAAGTTGACCGTGAAATGGCATTTGGCACCCCCACTGTTCGCCAGCAAAGATGCACAAGGGCGGCCCATCAAATCCGCCTATGGCGCTTGGATATTCACCGCCATGAAGTGTCTGGCCAAGCTGAAGTTTTTGAGAGGCACACGCTTTGATCCGTTTGGCTACACCGCCGAGCGAAAAATGGAACGACAGTTGATCGAAGACTATGGCCGATTGGTCGACCAATGGCTGGAAGAAGTATCCCCGCACCAACTCGCTCAATGGGTGGATATCCTGTCACTGGCGCAACAGATCCGAGGCTTTGGCCATGTGAAATTGGCTACAGTCGAGACATACCGATCGCAGTTGAAAAAGCATTTGCAACAACTGCACCAAGCATCTGCGCAGCCGCTGGCTGCTTGAACCATTTTTGTACGAAGGTGTCGTGATGAAAGCATTTGAAAAACTGACCCTCGAGAGTGTCACAGTGCGTGCGGTCTCCGTGCCACTGCGACGTCCAGTGGTTGCCAAAGTGGGCACATACCCGCAATGGCCATTCATCTTGATCGATGTGCACACCCGAGAAGGTGTGATTGGCCGCAGTTATTTGGAACCGTACATGAAGAATGCGGTTCGTTACATCGCACCGGTGATTGAGGACATGGCAGACATGTTCAAAGGACGCCGATTAGCGCCTGTAGACATGTACCGCGATGTGATGGGCAGCATGCATTTATTGGGCAGGCAAGGGGTCAGCGTGATTGCCGCGGCGGGTTTGGACATGGCTAT
>JALRAA010000187.1 GCA_023262645.1 Burkholderiaceae bacterium | reverse complement strand
GCTTTTCGCCCTGGCAGAGCTGACACAGGATCATCAGGCGGTCGGGGTTGGCCAAGACCTTCATCAGGCTGCAGGCCTGTCCCGCAGCGCGCCGCATGTCATTCAATTCGAATAGGGCCGCATTCATGCCAACACCTCGGTTTTGTTCGATTTCCGATATTATATTGACAGAAAATCTATTAGTCAATAGACTATTGGAAATTTAATTGAAGGAGTGTTCATGACCCGCCCGCCAGACAGCCACCCCGAAGTCCACGGCTTGTTCGACCCCGGCACCTGGACGGTGACCTATGTGGTCCACGCCGGGCCAGGCAGCGCTTGCGCCATCATCGACTCGGTGCTGGACTATGACCCTAAATCGGGCCGCACCCGCAGCACCTCGGCCGACCGGGTGATCGACTATGTGCGCGAAAACCAACTGCAGGTGCAGTGGATTTTGGAGACCCATGCCCATGCCGACCACCTGAGCGCGGCGCCCTACTTGAAGCAACACCTGGGCGGCCAGATCGGTATCGGTCAGCAGATCACTGCGGTTCAGAAGGTGTTCAAGGACATCTTCAACCTGGAGCCACAGTTCAAGCTCGACGGCTCGCAGTTCGACCGCCTGCTGGCCGATGGTCAAAGCCTGAGCGTGGGCCAGCTCACCGGCACCGTGTTGGGCGTACCTGGTCACACGCCGGCCTGTGTGGCCTACCAGTTTGGCGACGCGGTGTTTGTGGGCGACACCCTGTTTATGCCAGACGTTGGCACGGCTCGTTGCGACTTCCCTGGCGGCGACGCCAAAACCTTGTACGCCTCGACCCGCAAAATTTTGAGCCTGCCCCCCGAAACACGCCTGTTCATGTGCCACGACTACCCACCGAACGGCCGCCCCGTGAACTTCGAAACCACCGTGGCCGAGCAAAAAGCGAAAAACATCCATGTGCACGACGGCATCAGCGAAGACCAGTTTGTCGAGATGCGGACCAAGCGTGACGCCACCCTGGAAATGCCGGTGCTCATCCTGCCTGCAGTGCAAATCAACATCCGCGCAGGCGAGTTGCCACCCAAGGAAGACAACGGCATTGCTTACGCCAAAATTCCTTTGAACGCCCTCTGACATGAGCGGATTCGCCTATCCCCAAGACATGTGGAACAAGCGGTTCTCCACGCCCGACTATGTGTTTGGTGAAGAACCCAATGCTTTTCTGGTGTCACAAGCCGCACTGTTGGGCAATGGCCATGCTTTGGCTTTGGCCGATGGAGAGGGACGTAACAGCGTTTGGTTGGCCCGGCAAGGATTTACCGTAGATGCATTCGATTTCTCTGCACCAGCGGTGGATAAAGCCAAAGCCCTGGCGGCCAAGCACCAAGTGCAGGTGAATTTCACTTGCACAGACTGGCAATCCTTCGACTGGAAACCCGTCTGCTACGACTTGGTGGCGGGTGTGTTTTTTCAGTTCGCCACACCTGCTGAACGTGCAGAGTTGTTTGAAAAGATCAAACACAGTCTCAAGCCAGGCGGCACGGTATTGATTCAGGGTTATGGCAAAAACCAGTTGAATTTCAAAACGGGTGGACCTGACAAGCTGGAACACCTCTACGACGAAGACCTGTTGCGACAAGCCTTTGCAGGCTTTGATGTGCAGGTTTGTGAAACCTATGAAACCACCATCCACGAGGGCGCAGGCCACAACGGCATGTCGGCTTTGGTGGGTTTTGTTGCGAGGAAACCATGAGTTCCATGCACCTGGTCTGTCCCCATTGCAACTCTACCAATCGGGTGCCTTCTGACAAATTGCAAGCCGAACTCAACTGCGGCAAATGCAAAGCGCCCTTGTTGACAGCGCACCCCGACAACTTGGGCGAAGCGGCTTTCAACGCGCAATTGGCCAAAAGCGATCTGCCACTGGTGGTCGATTTTTGGGCGCCTTGGTGTGGTCCTTGCCGCATGATGGCTCCGGCTTACGAAAAGGTCAGCGAACAACTGCATGGCCGTGCCCGCTTCGTGAAAGTCAACACCGAAGACGAGCAGCACTTGGCAGCGGCCTACAACATTCGAAGCATTCCTACTTTGGCGGTTTTTGCGGGTGGCCGTGAAATTGCCAGACAGCCTGGGGCGATGTCGGCCCCCGATTTGGCGCGTTGGGTCAGCGCCGCATTGCTCAAGGTTTAACCAGACCTTCAACTTTCAAGGAAACATCATGACTCAAAACGTCGGCGGTATCGACCGTATTCTTCGCATCGTGGCTGGTTTGGCATTGGTGATTTTGGCTGCCACTGGCGTGCTGGGTCCTTGGGCTTGGCTGGGCTTGATCGTGCTGGCGACCGGACTCGTGGGCATTTGCATGCCCTACAAATTGTTTGGTTTCAGTACCTGCGCCATCAAAACCGATACCGACACTGTCACTGAATGAGATAACCATGGACTCTCTTGATCCCGTTGTGCTGGCACGTTTGCAGTTCGCTGCTAACGTTACTTTCCATATTTTGTTTCCCACCATCAGCATCGCCATGGGGTGGTTTTTGTTGTTTTTCAAAACCCGCTTCGTGGCCACGGGTGAACAACACTGGATGGACGCCTACCAGTTTTGGATCAAGATCTTTGCGCTGACCTTCGCCTTGGGCGTGGTCAGCGGCATCACCATGAGTTTTCAGTTCGGTACCAATTGGCCGGGCTTCATGAACACCGTGGGCAATATCGCGGGGCCATTGCTGGCCTACGAGGTGCTCACCGCGTTCTTTTTGGAAGCCACGATGCTGGGCATCATGTTGTTTGGGCGCGGTCGGGTCAGCGAAGGCGTGCACACCTTGGCCACTTGGTTGGTCGCCTTGGGCACCACTGCATCGGCGTTTTGGATTTTGGCGCTCAACTCCTGGATGCACACGCCCGCTGGTTTCGAGATGATCAATGGGCAAGCCCACGTCACCAGTTGGTTCGAGGTGATCTTCAACCCGTCCTTTCCTTACCGCATGACCCACATGCTGCTAGCCTCGGGCCTCACAGGTTCGTTTTTGTTGGCAGGTATCAGCGCCTATCGGTGGCTGAAAGGGGACCGCGCCAAAGACGTGATGGCCGCGCTGCGCACTGGCGTCATGGTGGCGGCGGTGCTCATCCCGGTGCAAATTGTGGTGGGCGACATGCACGGCTTGAACACACTGCATCACCAACCCGCCAAGCTGGCCGCGATGGAAGGCATTTGGGAAACCCAAACTGGTGTGCCCGCCGTGTTGTTCGCCATCCCTGACCAAACCACGCAATCCAACAAGTATGAAATTGCCATTCCGAAGTTGGCGTCTTTTTACCTGACCCACGACTGGAATGGCGAGGTCAAGGGCATCAAAGACTTTGCCGAACACCCGCCTGTGGGACCTGTGTTTTGGGCGTTCCGCATCATGGTCGGGGTGGGTTTGCTGATGCTCGCCGTCAGCTGGTTTGCCAGCTACGAATTGAAATTCAAAAACACCTTGTCTAAGCGCACGGCCATGGTGCTGGTGGCCATGACCTTTGCCGGCTGGGTGGCCTTGGTCTCGGGTTGGTACGTCACCGAAATTGGTCGCCAGCCTTGGTTGGTCTATCGCGTCTTGACCACGGCGCAAGCTGCATCCCAAGTGCCGGCAGGCAATATTGCGCTGTCCTTGGCCATGTACCTGACGTTGTATGCAGCCTTGCTGTCGGCCTATGTGTCGGTGGTTTTTTACTTGGCCAAGAAAGCAACCCAAGGCAGTGAAGAGCCTCGTTTGAACAACCAAGGACTGCGCCATGTCTGAGCTCGGAATTGATCTGACCAGCCCCGGCGGTTGGCTGCCTTTGGTGTTTGCACTCGTCATGGCCCTGGCCATGCTGGCTTATGTGATTTTGGACGGCTACGACTTGGGCGTGGGCGTCTTGCTCGACAGCTCAGACACGGTGGCGCAAAAGGACACCATGATTGCCAGCATTGGCCCTTTTTGGGACGCCAACGAAACCTGGTTGGTGTT
>JALRAA010000186.1 GCA_023262645.1 Burkholderiaceae bacterium | reverse complement strand
GCAGCGACTGGCGCGGGAAACGCCATGCCTTGCCCATTTTCCCTGGCGTAAATGGCCATGACCCTGCCCATGGGCACCAGGATGTCACGGGCCACGCCGCCAAACCTTGCTTTGAATTGGATGAACTCGTTGCTCAGTTGCAAGCCACTGGTTGCGTCAAAGCTGACGTTCAAAACGATTTCACCGTTGTTCACATACTCGCGGGGCACCTGCACGCTGTCATCGACGGACACGGTTACATAAGGAGTGAAACCATTGTCTGTGCACCATTCGTGCAAAGCCCGAACCAGATAGGGGCGCGTGGAAGTGGACGGGGAATCAGACAACATGGCTTATTTGCGCATGACCTTTTCGGAAGGTGTCAACGCTTCGATATAGGCGGGTCTTGAAAAAATACGCTCGGCGTATTTGAGCAAGGGCGCTGCATTTTTTGACAATTCGATACCGTAATGGTCGAGTCGCCACAGCAAGGGGGCAATGGCAACGTCAAGCATGGAGAAATTGTCGCCCAGCATGAATTTGTTTTTCAAAAACACGGGGGCTAGCTGGGTCAACCGGTCACGAATATGGGAACGCGCTTTTTCAAGCGCTTTTTCGTTGGACTTTTGAGCGCGTGATTCCAATGAACTGACATGGGTGAACAGTTCTTTTTCAAAGTTCAACAAAAACAAGCGCACACGTGCACGGTCAACAGGATCGCCTGGCATCAGTTGCGGATGCGGAAAACGCTCGTCAATGTATTCATTGATGATGTTGGATTCATACAGGATCAAGTCACGCTCAACCAAAATAGGAACCTGCCCATAAGGATTCATCACATTGATGTCCTCGGGCTTGTTGTAGAGATCGACATCACGGATTTCAAAATCCATGCCTTTTTCAAACAACACGAAACGGCATCGGTGGGAAAAAGGACAAACTGTCCCAGAGTACAAGACCATCATGAGCGTGGCTCCTGAAAACAAAAAGTGTAACGGGCCAGGGTTGGCCCGTTGTAAATACCCGCCAATGCGGGTGAAGAAGAATCGCGCTTAGCGAATGTCTTTCCAGAACGCGGCATTCAAACGCCAGGCAATGAACATGAATATCAACAAGAAAATCATCACCCATACGCCAACTTTGACACGCGTATTTTGAGAGGGCTCCGACATCCACTGCATGTAATTGACCAAGTCGCCAATCGCCGCGTCGTATTCTGTGGGGCTGAGTTTGCCAGCAGAAACCTGCTGCCAACCTTTGAACACATGCGTTTCATGTCCATGGGATTCCACGGTGTCGTAGAGCGGTTTGCGCTCACCTTGCAATTCCCACAACACATGCGGCATGCCCACATTCGGGAATGCCAAGTTGTTCCAACCCGTGGCTTTGGCAGGATCTCTGTAGTAGCTGCGCAAATAGGTGTAGATGTAATCGGCACCTGTGCCACCGTGGCCAGAGCGCGAGCGGGCAATCACTGTCAAGTCGGGTGGCGTGCCGCCAAACCAATCTTTGGCTTGCTTGGGGTCCATGGCGATTTTCATGGTGTCACCGACTTTATCGGCGGTGAAAAGCAAGTTGTCTTTGATTTGCTGTTCGGTCAAACCGATGTCTGTCAGTCGGTTGAAACGCATGTATGCCGCCGCATGACAGTTCAAGCAATAGTTGACAAACAATTTGGCACCGTTTTGCAAAGAACCCAAATCGTTGACTTTGTTAGGCGCTTTGTCCCAAGGGATGGTGTCGGTACTGGCTAACGCTGACCAACTGGTGAGGGCACTGATCAGCAGACTGAGAATGATTTTTTTCATGGTTGTTTGCTCCAGCCGTTTCTCAATGTGCGGCAAAGTTGACGCGCGCAGGCACTGGCTTGGTTTCACCCAAGCGACTCCACCAAGGCATCAGCAAGAAAAAGCCGAAATAAAACAAGGTGCCCACTTGAGAAATGCGTTCGCCTATGTGTGAAGGCGGCTGCATACCCAAATAACCCAGGATGAAGAAGTCAACCACAAAAACAGCATAAAGCCACAGGTGCCAATCGGGACGGTAACGGATCGATTTGACCGCGCAATTGTCTAACCAAGGCAGGAAAAACAAAATGATGACCGATCCACCCATGACCACCACACCCCAGAATTTGGCGTCGATGGCAAGCATCAAACCCACCAGAACGACGGCGCCGCCAATGACCAATGTTTTGAGGGTATTGCTGATGGCTGCACGGGTCGCGCCCAAATACGCAGCGGCGATCACACACACAATCAGCGCATACATCATCTCGCTGGTAATGGCACGCAGCATGGAGTAATAGGGGGTGAAGTACCAAACTGGCGCAATATGCAGCGGTGTTTTCAGCGGGTCAGCGGGTATGAAGTTGTTGTACTCCAAGAAATAGCCGCCGAACTCAGGTGCGAAAAAGATGATGGCTGAGAAAACCAACAAAAAGCCGGTCACGCCCATGATGTCGTGGACAGTGTAGTAAGGATGGAAAGGAATGCCGTCCAAAGGTTTGCCACTGGCGTCTTTGGTGGCTTTGATTTCAATACCGTCAGGGTTGTTGGAGCCGACTTCGTGCAACGCAATGATGTGCGCCACCACCAAGCCCAACAGAACCAAGGGAACCGCAATCACGTGGAAGCTGAAGAAACGGTTGAGGGTGGCGTCTCCCACCACATAGTCACCGCGAATCAGCAAAGCCAAATCTGGCCCAATGAAGGGAATGGCTGAGAACAGGTTGACAATCACCTGTGCGCCCCAATAAGACATTTGGCCCCAAGGCAGCAAATAGCCCATGAAAGCTTCGCCCATCAAGGCCAAGAAAATTGCGCAGCCAAACAACCAAACGAGTTCGCGTGGTTTACGGTAAGAGCCGTAAATCAAACCACGGAACATGTGCATATAGACCACGATGAAAAATGCCGATGCGCCGGTGGAATGCATATAGCGTATCAACCAACCCCATGGCACATCACGCATGATGTATTCGACGGAAGCAAAAGCGGTGGCTGCGTCAGGTTTGTAATGCATCACCAGGAAAATGCCGGTGACGATTTGAATTACCAACACCAGCATGGACAACACGCCAAAGAAATACAAAAAGTTGAAGTTTTTGGGCGCGTAGTATTCGCTCAAATGTTCTTTGTAAAGCTTGGATAACGGGAAGCGGTTGTCCACCCAGTTCAGTGCTTTTTCCGCCATAGGGGCATGGGGAGAAACTTCTTTGAATTCAGCCATGGTTTACGCCTTTAAGCCTTTTTATCTTCGCCAATCAGCAAACGGCTGTCAGAAAGATACATGTGGGGAGGAACTTCTAGGTTGTCAGGCGCGGGTTTGTTTTTGTAAACACGACCGGCCATGTCAAATGTGGAACCGTGGCATGGGCAAAGAAAACCGCCTTGCCAATCGTCAGGCAGAGAAGGCTGGGGACCCATTTGGAATTTGTCGCTGGGTGAGCAACCCAGGTGAGAGCAAATTCCCACGCCAACGAAAAATTCGGGTTTGATAGAGCGCATGGGGTTACGCGCATAAGTGGGCGTCAATTCCTCGGGCTTGCGCTGGGACTGGGGATCCGCCAGTTGGGCTTCTACTTTTTTCAACGCTTCTAGTTGCTCGGGGGTCCGGCGGATGATCCACACGGGTTTGCCACGCCATTCCACCGTGAGTTTTTCACCGGGTTTGATGCTGGAGATGTCCACTTCGACCGCGGCACCGGCGGCTTTGGCGCGCTCGGAAGGGCTGAATGTGCTGATGAAGGGGACAGCGACCGCTGCTCCCCCGGCAACACCGGCGCAACCAGAGGCGATGAGCCATGTGCGTTTGCCAGTGTCTACATTGGTTTCACTCATGTAAGACCTCTAAATTTCATTGCGATCATCGAAAACCCTTAATTCTAACCGAGCGGCTTAGGTGAAAACCAGAGGTCAGTGCAG
The DNA here is from genome assembly GCA_023262645.1 of Burkholderiaceae bacterium. Classification (GTDB taxonomy): domain Bacteria; phylum Pseudomonadota; class Gammaproteobacteria; order Burkholderiales; family Burkholderiaceae_C; genus Limnohabitans. Next base: position 67 of record JALRAA010000186.1, on the reverse strand, counting down.
ATAGGGTTTTGTCACACCTTGCTGGCCTTGCTCAAAATGAAATTTTTAGTATTCATTTATCTGCCTG
>JALRAA010000185.1 GCA_023262645.1 Burkholderiaceae bacterium | reverse complement strand
GTTGGCATCGCGAGATCAAGGCATGGGTTCATGGCACGGCTGAATTGCCATTGCGCGAATTGCTCCATGCGCAAGGCGTCGACATCATCGAAGAACACAGCCCGCTGGCGCAACAACTGGGTTTGCGGGTACAAGAAAACCATGCGGTGCAAATTCAAACTGTGCTCAACGGCAGCGCCGCTGAAATAGCAGGGTTCGCACCGGGGGATGAATGGTTGGGCGTGGCGATCACCGGCAACCGCCGTACGCCTGCCAGTGCATGGCGGATCAAGCGCATAGACCAATTACCCAGCCTGCTGGGCAAACACAAAAACTTCACCGCTTTGATTTCTCGTGATGGCAGATTGTTGCAACTGCCACTTCGAATACCTACCCAGTCTGTCAAGCAATGGCGTTTGGGCATTGCACAAGCCACCAAAGTGGGGCAATGGCTGTCAGGCAAACAACCTTGAACAACGGTCAAAGTTTTCGCAAATCCACCACGCGCTTGGCCTTGCCCTGGCTGCGCTCTATGCTGCCCTCGGCACACAATTCCACCGACAAACTACTGCCTATGTAGGCCTTGGCATCATGCACCAACGCTTGCGCAGCCGCCGTGGCCTGGCTTGCGTCTGGCGCCAGACCCGCGCGTGTTTCTACTTTGACGGTCAAGTTATCCAAGGGGCCCTCACGCGTCAACACACATTGGTAATGCGCGCTCAATGCAGGTTGGCGCAAGATCAATTCTTCAATTTGCGATGGAAACACATTGACGCCTCGAACAATCATCATGTCATCACTGCGGCCAGTGATTTTTTCAATGCGCCGCATGGTGCGGGCTGTGCCTGGCAGCAAGCGGGTGAGATCACGGGTTCGGTAACGGATGATGGGCATGGCTTCTTTGGTGAGACTGGTGAACACCAACTCGCCCCACTCACCGTCCGCCACTGGCGCACCTGTCTCGGGGTCGATGATTTCGGGGTAGAAATGGTCTTCCCAGACCGTAGGGCCGTCCTTGGTCTCTACACACTCACTGGCGACACCCGGGCCAATCACCTCTGATAAACCGTAAATATCTACGGCATCGATGCCCATGCGTTTTTCAATATTGGCGCGCATGTCGTTGGTCCAAGGTTCTGCGCCAAAAATTCCCAAACGCAAACTGACCTCATGCGCGGGCATGCCTTGCCGTTCAAATTCATCGGCCAACGCCAGCATGTAGCTGGGAGTGACCATGATGATGTCAGGTTTGAAATCATGGATCAACTGCACTTGCCTTTCGGTTTGCCCGCCGCCAAAAGGCACCACCGTGAGCCCCAATTTTTCTGCGCCGTAATGCGCGCCCAACCCGCCGGTGAACAAGCCATAGCCATAACTGATATGCACTGTGTCGCCTGGGCGGGCGCCGGCAGCACGGATACTGCGCGCCACACATCGCGACCACATGTCAATATCGTTCAAGGTGTAGCCCACCACCGTGGGCTTGCCTGTGGTGCCGCTTGAAGCATGGATGCGCGCGAGTTGTTCGCGCGGAACTGCGAACATGCCAAAGGGATAACTGTCGCGCAAATCTGCTTTTGTGGTGAAAGGAAATTTGGCCAAATCCGACAAACTGCGGCAATCCGAAGGATGCACACCTGCGGCATCAAACTTGGCCCGGTAGACAGCAGAATGCGTGTATGCATGCATCAAGGTGGCTCGCAAACGCTGGAATTGCAAAGCACGCAATTCATCGATGCTGGCTTTTTCAATGGGCTCTAGAGAAAATGTTTTGTTCATGGCATCACCACTTGTCCGGCTATTTGTGCGCTTTTCCCTCTGAACAAGGCAATCACTTCGTCATGTTGATTGCGAACAGTCATGTCGTACACCCCATGGCGGCCACTCAGTACTTGCTCTTGGCCCGTGCAGGTCAGCACATCGTCTAATTTCGCGGGCTTTAAAAATTCAATGCTGGCCGCTGCCGCGACCGCATTGTGGTTGTGGCTGTTGCATGCAAATGCAAAGGTGGAGTCTGCCAAGGTAAAAATGAATCCACCATGGCAAATGCCATGGCCATTCAAATGCAAGGGTCGCACTTGCATACGCATGCGCGCATGACCCGGCGCACACTGCAATAACTCCATACCCATGGTGTCTTTGGAAGCCACATCAGCAGCGAACATGGTGCTGCCGACCAATTTGGCCAATGCCTCAGCGTTGTGGGGTGAAGACATGGCTCACTGTCCCGTGAATTGCGCAGGACGTTTTTGTAAAAAGGCAGTCACGCCTTCGATGTAGTCGTGGGTTCTTCCCAATGCAGATTGGGTATCTCTTTCCACATCGAGTTGCTGGTTCAAACTGCGGGCACCTGCTTCACGCAACAACGCACGAGTAGCGACTAACGCTTTGGTGGGCATGGCCGCGAGTCGTGTGGCCATTTCCATCGACGCAGCCACACAATCGTCGGCCACATCCCAAATCATTCCCCATTCTTTGGCTTGGGCTGCTGGCAATTTATCGCCTGTCATGGCCAATGCCATGGCGCGGGCCAAGCCCAAACGCTCGACCAAAAACCAACTGCTGCCGGCATCAGGAATCAATCCGATTTTGCTGAAGGCTTGGATGAAGCTGGCTGTGGGCGCGGCAATGGCAATGTCACAGGTCATCACCAAAGAAGCGCCCGCACCAGCGGCCACCCCATTCACAGCAGCAACAGTGGGCATGCGCAATTGCTGCAAACGGCGTGTGGTGGGGTTGAAGGCCTGATCGATCACTGGCCCAGGATCTGCGCGCTCAACCAAATGGGGGCCCTCTGCAAAATCGAATTCAGCCAAATCTGCGCCAGCACAAAAACCCCGGCCTGCACCGGTGATCACCAAGGCGCGAATATGGGCATCTGCTTCTGCCGCATCCAAGGCCGCCCACAAATCATGGTGCATGCGGCGGGTAAAACTGTTGAGCGCCTGTGGCCGGTTCAACGTGAGCTTTGCCACGCTGCCAAACGCTTCATATAAAACCGTGTTTTCACTCATGTCTGACTCCTTTAGGGGTAATTTAACACCGCACTTAGAAATCCATCCTTGGTTATAGTTGCCCGCATCATTGAGACTGTTTGATTGGGGTTTTCCATGGCATATGAATTCATCCACACACACACCGAGGCGGACAAAGTGGGGGTCATCACCCTCAACCGCCCCAAACAATTGAATGCATTGAGTCCTGGGTTGATGGTGGAACTGGGTGACGCACTTCTTTCAATGGATGCCAACGACAGCATTGGCTGCATCATCATCACAGGCAGCGAAAAAGCTTTCGCAGCGGGCGCAGACATTGGCGCCATGGCCACTTACACCTTTGCCGATGTTTACAAAAACGACTACATCACCAAGCATTGGGAAACCATACGCACTATTCGCAAGCCAGTCATCGCGGCAGTCAGCGGGTTTGCCTTGGGTGGTGGTTGCGAACTCGCCATGATGTGCGACTTCATCATTGCAGCCGATAACGCCCGTTTTGGTCAACCCGAAATCAAACTCGGCATCATTCCAGGCGCAGGTGGCACGCAGCGTTTGCCACGTGCTGTGGGCAAATCTAAAGCGATGGATTTGGTGCTGACAGGCCGCATGATGAATGCCGACGAGGCCGAACGCGCTGGCTTGGTCAGTCGCGTGGTGGCCTTGGACAAATTGATGGAAGAAACCCTGGCAGCTGCGCTGGCTATTTGTAGTTACTCCCAAATTGCCGTCATGGCTGCGAAAGAATCCGTGAACCGTTCTTTTGAAAGCGGTTTAAGTGACGGCGTGATGTTTGAGCGCCGAATTTTTCATGCCTTGTTTGCCACGCAAGACCAAAAAGAAGGCATGGATGCGTTTGTCAATAAACGTGCTGCCCACTTCAAGCACCTTTAATTCGATTCAGAGGATCCAACCATGTCAGCTTCACTCAACGATCAACCTACCGCGCCAAAAAACAACCACTGGGTTTTGAAGTCGTTGGCCGGCCTGGTGCTTGCGTTGGCGGCGTTGTTCTTTTTGGGGCCCGTCAATGAATTTGG
>JALRAA010000184.1 GCA_023262645.1 Burkholderiaceae bacterium | reverse complement strand
GCAACAATGCCAGCATCAACAACGATGTGGCTACCGGGCGTCGGATGAACAACGCCGAGAGGTTCATGGCTTGGCGGCTTTCACCACCTCAACCTTGCTGCCTGAACGCAACCGGTCAGCGCCGTCGGTGACCACGCTGTCGCCTTCTTTCAAACCCTCAGCTTTGACGGCTTGCCAGTCGTCTTGCACCGCCAACAACTGCACCGGCACGGCGTTGACGGTGCTATCCGCTTGCACCACCAACACCATGTTGCCTTGTGCACTGCGCTGTACCGAAGCAGACGGCACCACCAAGGTGTTTTTCAAGGTATCCAATTGCAATTCAATTTGCGCAAATTGGTTGGGAAACAATTGACCGTCGCGGTTATCCAGCGAGGCTTTGAGTTTGAGGGTGCCGGTGGCCACGTCGATGGCGTTATCGGTGGTGTTGACCCGCCCACTGGCCAGCCGCTGTTTGCGGTCCCGGTCCCATGCTTGCACCGCCAGCGTTTGTCCCGATTTGAGCTTGCGCATGATCAACGGCACATGGATTTCAGGCACTGCGAACACCACGGCCATCGGTTGTGTTTGGGTGATGCTGACCAGTCCGTTGGGATCAGAAGCACGCACCAAGCTGCCCAACTCGGCTTGCTTCAAACCCAATCGTCCGCTGATCGGTGCAGTCACGCGGGTGTGCGAGAGCTGTAATTTGGCGGTTTCGACATTGGCTTGATCGGCTTGCACCGTGCCTTGCAACTGGGCCACCAATGCGGCCTGGGTTTCCACTTGCTGGCGGGCTATCGCATCTTTTTTCAACAAATCTTGGTAACGCTGCAAATCAAGTTGCGCATTCAACAACTGGGCGTTGTCACGCGCCAATTGACCCAATGCTTGGTTCAATTGCGCCTCGAACGCACGCGAATCAATTTCGGCCAGCAACTGCCCTGCTTGCACTTGTTGGCCTTCGGTGAAGCGCAACGACTTGAGCACGCCGTCCACTTGCGAACGGACAACCGCCGTGTTCATCGCGGTCATGGTGCCCAAAGCTTGCACATTGAGAACCATGTCCATGCGCTTGACCAGATCGGTGCTCACCGGGGTGGGCTTGCCACTGCTGTCGCCCATGTCCTTGTTACCGGGCCGCCCACCGCTCCATTTGGGTTTGTCGCCTGGTTTGCCAGCGGCGCCTTCACGAGTCGACGCGGTTTCTTGGGCGGTGGAAACCAGCCACGAAGGCCGCATATCGGGGAAGCCCCACCACAGCACCGCAGCGATGACTGCCAACAACAATCCAGTGATGGCTGCAGGCAACAGGCGGGATCGAATGGTGTTCAACATGTTTACTACTTAGACGCTGTGCAATGGGCCATATTAACCCCCTCAAATTAACCTTGCGATCAAGGCGCAGACCATGCTCAAAATGAGGGTGGTGGTCAAAGGAATGAAAAATTCACGGCCAAATAAACGAAAACGCAAATCGCCGGGCAATCGCCCAAAACCCAGTTTGTTCAACCACGGCGTGAGGCCTTGTATCAATAACAACGCCAAAAATACCACCAGCAACCAGCGAAACATGAAAAGCCTTACAAACGGTGCGACCTGTCGCCTTGCACAAAACCCATCGGCTCCCACGCCTGCCCTGCACCCAAGGCCAGCACCTTGAACAATTCACCCATTTCATGGTCTTGGATCAGCATTTGCGCTCGCTGACGCTCGGCCATGGAGGCATTCTCTAACAACGACAACAAACCACTGTTGATCAAGAAATGCGCTTGGCTGGTGAAGCCCAAACAATGCAAACCCGCTTCTTGCGCGGTCAAAGCCATCGCTGTGAAATCCACATGCGCGGTGATGTCCTTGCGGCCAATCTGTTGCAACGGGTCTGTGTCACTTTGGTGATCACGGTGACACATCAGTGTGCCCATGTGGCGTTGCGGGTGGTAGTACTCGTGTGCCGGAAACCCGTAATCGATGAAGAACGCTGCACCTTGGCGCAAACGATCGGCCAGACTGCTTATGAACGCCTGTGCTTGCAAATGGATTTCACACAGGTAGTCATGGTTCCCTTCAATCTCGCACGGCGGCCGCAAATCGGTCGCTTGGTCTTGCCACACATACGACGAAGTCTCGGCATGCCAAGCCACACCGCGTTCATGCCACACGCCGTTGACCCGGTGCAGCAATTTGACCGGCATGGCATCCAACACCTCGTTGCCCACGGCGACGGCATGAATGTGGTCAGGCAATGTGTCTAACCACTGCACTTTGTGTGCAAAGTCTTGCAAACACAAGGCTTGTTGCTCGCGCAAATGGGCCGACACTTCCACAATGCAATAGCGCTTTACCCGATCACCCAAGGCTTGCAGCAACTGCTTGGCCAGCGTGCCGTCGCCCGCGCCAAACTCCAGCACGTCATGTGTATCGGTGTGTTGCAAAGCCTCCCAGACACTGTTGGCCAAGGCCTGTCCAAAGCAGGGCGATACCCATGGCGCGGTGACAAAGTCGCTGCCGCCGGAGGGCATGCGTCCAATCGGACGCGTGCGAACGTTGTAATAACCTGCGCCAGGGGCATACAAGGCCAGCGCCATGAAACGATCGAATGGCAACCAACCCTTGTCAGCTTGCAACCGCGCTTGTAACAGGCGGTGCAACTCAGTCGCTAAACTCGTCGTTTGTTCATCCATTTTTCCCATTGTCCTTCATGTCTTCTGACACATCGGTGAAAGCCATTCCCACGGTACTGGTCACAGGCGCTGGCAAACGCTTGGGCCGCGCCATTGCGCTGGGCTTGGCAGATGCAGGTTGGCGGGTGGCCGTGCATTACCGCCATTCCAAAGACGAAGCCTTGGCAACCACACACGAATGCGACAAACGTTTCGCAGGCGCGCAATGCTTTGGCGCCGACTTGTCGGTCGAAACAGAAACACGGGGTTTGTTGCCTGAGGTGATACAAGCCATGGGGCATGTGGACGCTGTTGTCAACAGCGCTGCTTTGTTTGAACACGACAGCGCCCACGATTTCAGCTATGACATGTTGCAGCGACACATGTTGGGCAACACCGCCGCCGCGATTGTGCTGGCGCAACTTCTGCAACAACATGTGGCTTCGCGCCAAACCCGTGGTGTGGTGGTCAATATGTTGGACCAAAAACTCTGGAACCTCAACCCCGATTTTTTCAGCTACACACTGAGCAAAGCCGCGCTTGAAACGGCCAACCAATTGATGGCGCGTGCATTTGCACCGGCCTTGCGCGTGGTCGGCGTGGCCCCCGGTCTGACGCTGACCAGCCATATGCTGACCGATGACAAATTTGCGCAACTGCACCGCCTGTCACCGCTGGGCCAATCGTCGTCTGTGCAAGACGTGGTGTCTGGCGTGCTGTTTGCCTTGCAAAACACCTCGGTCACTGGCACCACCTTGTTGGTGGACGGTGGTCAACATTTGATGCCCTTCGAGCGCGATTTTTCGCTGATGTGACATGAACACTCCCCTCCACGGTTTACGCACGCTCTCACTCACAGGCTTGCGCTTCAAAGCGAATCTGGGCATATTGCCGCATGAGATTGGCGTGGCGCAACCCATACAAGTCGATGCCGAACTCAACCTCGGGCCGCAGGATTTGTTACCCAGCGACGACGACATCAGCCATGTGCTGGACTACCGCAAATTCCGCCACATCATCATCAGCGAATGCACCGCGCAACACGTCAATTTGTTGGAAACCCTGATCGGCAAAGTCTCGCACCGGTTGATGCAATTGCCAGGCGTGGTTGGCGTGCGGGTGAAAATCGCGAAATTAGAAATTTTTGACGACTGCGAAGTCGCCATCCACATGGAGGCTGGCCAATGGTAAACACCACCGATGACCGTGAAATTCACAAATTGGAAAAACGCTTGTGTCGCCAAGTGGGTGAAGCCATTGTGCAATTCAACATGATCGAAGAAGGCGACAAGGTCATGGTGTGCTTGTCTGGCGGCAAAGACAGCTACAGCATGCTGGACATTTTGTTGAAGATGAAAATGCGCGCGCCGATCGACTTTGACATCATTGCTGTCAACCTCGACCAAAAGCAACC
>JALRAA010000183.1 GCA_023262645.1 Burkholderiaceae bacterium | reverse complement strand
CGGGTGACTTCAACCTCGGGTAATTCAGGCATGGGGCGGGTTTATTCAATCGCTGGGATTATCATTCTTCGATGAATACATTCCAACGACACCTACTTTCACCCCTCAGCGCTTTGGTTGTGGCCTGTCTGGTTCTGATTTGCAGCAGCGGACTTTCCGCTCATGCGCAAAACAAACCCGGTAGCAGCGACAGCGATAAACCTGAGGCGATCAACAACTCGAACTTGAATGGCGAAACCGCCATGCTGATCATGTTGGGGGAAATGAAAGTCAGCGAAGGTGACTTGGGTGCAGGTTACTCACTGATGCTCGATGCCGCCAAAAAATCTGGCGATGAATCGGTTTACAAACGCGCGGTCGAAATAGCCCTCAGCGCACGCAATGGCACCACCGCATTGGAAGGCGCACGCATTTGGAAAAAAGCGTTTCCCATGTCGCGTCAAGCCAATCAACATGTGCTGCAAATACTGGTCGCTCTGAACCAACTGCCTGAAACCTTGATGCCGTTGCGCTCTTATGTTCAGCTTGCCCCAGAATCAGAACAGGTGTTGCTGATCAACGGACTTCCCCAAATTTATGCCCAAGTGAAAGACCAAGAACTTGCGGCCGCTGTGGTGGAACAGGCATTGGTGCCCTTTGTCGACAAGCCGTTGACTGCTGCGGCCAGTTGGACCGCCATTGGTCGCATGCGCGTGTCCGCCAAAAAATTGCCGCAAGCTGTCGAAGCGGTGAAAAAAGCATTGGCCCGCAATCCCTCCGCCATGGAGCCCGGTTTTTTGGCCTTGGAATTGTTTTCATTGGGTGTGCCTGAGGCCGAAGATTTGCTCAAAAGCGTGCTCAGCGACAGTTCTCCACCGCACATGCGCTTGAGTTATGCACGCGTATTGATAGACAACCAGCGCTTGCCGCAAGCCACTGCCGAGTTGCAATTGCTGAACAAAACCCATCCTGACTTCGCTGACGCCTGGTTGTTACAAGGCGCATTGGCCATGGAGCAAGGTCAAAACGACGATGCCAAAAAAGCATTGCTGCGCTACATCGAGATTGAAAAAACCAAAGAAGACGCTCGTTTGTCGCAAGCCTATTTGATGTTGTCGCAAATCGCCACCAAAGAAAAGAAACCTGCTGAAGCCGAATCTTGGTTGAGCAAAATCGAAGACCCTGACGCTGCAACGCAAGTACAAGTGCAACGTGCCAATTTGCTGGCAAGTCGCGGCGAGATGGCCAAGGCAAGGGCGTTGCTCGCCCAATTGCCTGACAACAATCCGCAAGCCAAGCGCACCAAGCTGCAAGCCGAACTGAAATTGCTGCGTGATTACAAAATGTATGAACCCGGCTACCAACTGTTGCGCAAAGCTGTGGCTGACGCGCCTGAAGATTTGGACCTGCGCTATGAATTGGCCATGATGGCCGAGAAGCTCAACCGAATCGACGAAATGGAACGTTTGTTGCGAAGCGTGATTGCCGAAAAGCCCAGCTTTGAGCATGCCTACAACGCTTTGGGTTATGCCTTGGCAGACCGCAATATGCGTTTGCCTGAAGCGCGCGAGTTGATCGTCAAAGCTTTAGAGTTTTCACCTGAAGACCCCATGATCACAGACAGCTTGGGCTGGGTGGAATTCCGCATGGGAAACAAGCAAGCTGCATTGGCCATATTGCAACGCGCTTATGACACGAAAAACGATGTAGAGATTGGCGCGCATTTGGGCGAAGTACTGTGGAGCTTGGGACAAAAAGACAAAGCCCTCAAAATTTGGCGCGAAGCAGCCCGTATCGACGCCAAAAATGATTTGCTGGTGGAAACACTCAAGCGACTGAAGGTCAAGCTTTGACAGTTGTCCCGTTGGGTCGGTTGACAGCGCTCTTGTTGAGCACATCGCTGATGTTGCTGTCGGGTTGCGGCTTGCTGTTTAACAAAGCCAAGCTCACCGATTTGGCTCAACAAGGCCACTGGGAAGGCCGTTTGCAGTTGCGCATTTTGCAAGACAAGCCCGAGCAGTTCAGCTTCAATTTTGACCTGCAAGGCGATGCAGAAAAAGGAGAGTTGACGATTTACTCTCCGCTTGGCAGCACCGTTGCCGTGGCCAGTTGGTCACCCAGTGGCGCAGTTTTGACCGAAGGAAACAAGCAAAACCATTTTGCGTCCATGGAAGATTTGACCCAGCAATTGACCGGTGCTGCGCTGCCACTGCCCACGCTCATGGCTTGGCTGACGCGCGATGGGCCGGCCTTGGAAGGTTGGCAGATCAAGTCTGAGAATTTGCCTAAACGCAGTCGGCGCATATTTGCCCAGCGCATATCGCCATTACCCAAACTGCAATTGACCCTCTTATTGGATCCCCCCTGACAGACGTATGGCGTTGTTACCTTGTTTGCACCATGTGCCTGCGCCGGCCAAGCTGAATCTTTTTTTGCACATCACCGGACGCCGCGAGGACGGTTATCACCTGCTCGAGTCTGCTTTCATGCTGATCGACTGGTGGGACATCTTGCATTTTGATCTTCGCCATGACGGTCAATTGCAACGCCGCGATCTCACCCATGCATTGCCCGCCGAAGACCTTTGCCTCAAGGCCGCACGTTTGTTGCAAAAAGTCAGTGGCACCTCGCATGGCGCGCTGATTCACATTGAAAAAAGAGTGCCTGCACAAGCCGGTATGGGTGGCGGCTCCTCGGATGCAGCCACCACGCTGTTGGCTTTGAACCGGTTGTGGGGGCTGGATTGGCCGCTGTCCAAGTTGCTGCCCTTGGGTTTGTCGCTGGGCGCAGATGTGCCGTTTTTTTTGCGCGGACGCAACGCTTGGGTTCAAGGCATCGGCGAGGACATCACCCCGCTGGCGCTACCACACGCCCAATTTGCTGTTCTCAAACCCGATGCAGGACTGGAAACCGCCCAGATCTTCAAGCATCCCGGGCTAAAACGGGATTCTTCACCTGCTACAATGTCGGACTTTGTTGCACGGCCATACGCTTTCGGGCGAAATGACTTGCAAGCAGTTGCAAAAGCGTTGTCTCCACAGGTTGATTTGGCCTTGAATTGGCTGGCTCAGCACGGGTTGCAACCCAGAATGACCGGATCTGGCAGCGCAGTGTTTGCGCAGGTTTCCCGCCAAACGGTTTTCTCTGAGCCCCCAGCGGGTTGGCAACTGCAAATTTGCAGCAATTTGGAAATCCATCCCCTGGCCGGTTGGGTTTCCTGCGACGTTTGAGGGACTTCTGTTGAAAAATGGGTGTCCCACGTAGGGGAGTCGCCAAGTTGGTTAAGGCACCGGATTTTGATTCCGGCATGCGAGGGTTCGAGTCCTTCCTCCCCTGCCACCCCAATGCTGTACGCCGGAAGCAGCAAGGTTGATGGTTCTGCCACCCGCCCTTTGCTTTCGAATTCATTAACCTCAGGTCGCCAAGATGTCGCAACCCTCCCCTCCGGATTTCATGGTTTTCACCGGTAACGCCAATCCGGGCTTGGCCGCTGAGGTGGCAGGTCATTTGGGTATTGGCTTGGGCGCTGCAGAGGTGGGAAGGTTTTCTGACGGCGAAGTCACGGTGGAGATCAACCAAAACGTTCGCGCCAGAGACGTGTTTGTGGTGCAGTCCACGTGCAACCCCACCAATGAAAACCTCATGGAATTGCTGATCATGGTGGATGCCCTCAAGCGCGCATCCGCTGAGCGCATCAGCGCCGTGATCCCTTATTTCGGGTATGCCCGGCAAGACAGGCGGCCTCGCTCTTCCAGGGTTCCCATCTCTGCCAAATTGGTCGCCGATTTATTGCAAACCGTGGGCGTGGCACGCGTTCTGACCATGGATTTGCATGCAGACCAAATTCAGGGCTTCTTCAACATCCCTGTGGACAATATTTATGCGTCACCGGTGTTGCTGGGCGACTTGCGCTTGAAAAGCTACGACGACTTGATCGTGGTGTCGCCAGATGTGGGCGGCGTGGTGCGTGCCCGTGCTTTGGCCAAACAACTCAATTGCGACTTAGCCATCATCGACAAACGCCGTCCACGCGCCAATGTCAGTGAAGTCATGCATGTCATCGGTGAAATTGAGGGGCGCAATTGCGTAGTGATGGACGACATGATCG
>JALRAA010000182.1 GCA_023262645.1 Burkholderiaceae bacterium | reverse complement strand
TGGTGGTGATGCCAGACGCCGACCTGGATCAGGCGGTGGACGGTTTGATTGGCGCAGCCTATGGCTCGGCCGGTGAGCGCTGCATGGCCATCTCGGTGGCTGTGCTGGTGGGCGATGTGGCCGACAAGATCATGCCCGCGCTGGTCAAGCGCACGCAGGCGTTGAAAGTGCTCAACGGCGAAAACCTGGCCGCTGAAATGGGCCCTATCGTCACACGCGCCGCGCTGGAGCGCATCACCACTTATATCGATCAAGGCGAAAAAGAAGGCGCCAAGTTGCTGGTGGACGGCAGAGGGTTTGATGGCAAGCAAGCCGGTGAAGGTTGCAGCCAGGGTTTTTGGCTGGGTGGTTCGCTGTTTGACCATGTCACCACCGACATGCGCATTTACAAAGAAGAGATTTTTGGTCCGGTGTTGGCTTGTGTGCGGGTGCCCGATTTCGCCACTGCAGTGAAGATCATCAACGACCACGAATTTGGCAATGGCGTGAGTTGCTTCACCCGCGACGGCCATGTGGCGCGTGAATTCAGCCGTCGTATACAAGTGGGCATGGTGGGCATCAATGTGCCCATTCCTGTGCCCATGGCTTGGCATGGGTTTGGTGGCTGGAAGCGTTCTGTCTTTGGTGACACCCATGCCTATGGTGAAGAAGGCGTGCGTTTTTACACCAAACAAAAATCGGTGATGCAACGCTGGCCCGAGAGCACGCCCAAGGGCGCCGAATTTGTGATGCCCACATCGACCTGACATGAGCGACACCCAGTTCGACTACATCATCGTCGGCGCGGGTACTGCCGGCTGCTTGCTGGCCAATCGCCTGAGTGCCGACGCGTCCAAACGTGTGTTGTTGATCGAAGCCGGTCGCAAGGACGATTACCACTGGGTGCATATTCCCGTGGGCTATTTGTATTGCATTGGCAACCCGCGCACCGATTGGCTCTATCACACCGAACCGGCCGACGGACTCAATGGTCGCAGCTTGCGTTACCCGCGCGGCAAACTGCTCGGCGGTTGCTCCAGCATCAACGGCATGATTTATATGCGTGGTCAATCCCGTGATTACGACCAATGGGCCGCCCTCACCGGTGACGAACGTTGGAATTGGCAACACTGTCTGCCTTATTTCAAATTGCACGAAGACCACCATGCAGGTGCCGACGACATGCATGGCGCCAAGGGCACGCCATCACACTTGCTGGCGCAAGGCCAGTCGCCCTATCACCAGACCTTGCGCCACCGCCATGCCGGCGGTGAATGGCGCATTGAAAAGCAACGCTTGCGCTGGGATATCTTGGATGCGTTTGCACAGGCTGCGGTGCAAGCCGGCATACCCGCCAGTAAGGACTTCAACCGAGGCACCAACGAGGGCGTGGGTTATTTCGAAGTGAACCAAAAAAGCGGTTGGCGCTGGAACACCGCGAAGGCGTTTTTGCGGCCGACCTGTTATGGCCGTCCGAATTTTGAAATGTGGACCAGCGCGCAGGTATCGCGTTTGCTCTTGACCCCATCTTCCGATGGCGGTGTGCGCTGCAATGGCCTTGAAACATTCAATGGCCAACAGATGGTGCAAGCGTTCGCCAAGCATGCCGTGGTGTTGTGCGCCGGTGCAATTGGCACACCACAGTTGTTGCAACTCTCCGGCATAGGCCCCGCGTCCTTGTTGCACAAATTGGGCATCACAAGCACCGTGGACCTGCCTGGCGTGGGAGCCAATTTACAAGACCATTTGCAAATCCGTGCAGTGTTCAAAGTCAAAGGCGTGAAAACGCTCAACACCTTGGCCAACAGTTGGTGGGGCAAAGCAGCGATAGGGTTGGAATACCTGTTGCACCGCAGTGGTCCGATGAGCATGGCTCCGTCACAACTGGGTGCATTCACCCGCAGCGATCCGGCGCAACCTTGGCCCAACATCGAATACCACGTGCAACCGCTGAGCTTGGATGCATTCGGTGAACCTTTGCATCCTTTTCCCGCGTTCACTGCCAGCGTGTGCAACCTCAACCCCAGCAGCCGCGGTACCGTGCACATCCACAGCCCCGATTTCAAACAAGCGCCCTTGATTGCGCCGAATTATTTGTCTACCGATGACGACCGACGCGTGGCTGCTGATTCATTGCGTGTCACGCGACGCATTGCGTCACAACCCGCCTTGGCGGCTTACGCTCCCGAAGAATGGAAACCGGGTACGCAATTTCAAACCGATGATGAACTCGCGCGGCTGGCCGGCGACATCGGCACCACCATTTTTCACCCGGTGGGCACAGCGCGAATGGGCCGCTTGGATGACCCGTTGGCCGTGGTCGACAGCGAGTTGCGCGTGCGCGATGGACGCGGCGGTGTGGTTGCGGGTCTGCGTATCGCCGACGCCTCTGTGATGCCGGTGATCACCAGTGGCAACACCAACAGCCCAGTGTTGATGATTGCAGAACGTGCCGCTGAATTGCTGGCGCTGGATGCCGTCGAATTCGGGTAATCACCAGTGAACACGGCCAGGTGCATGGCCTACAGTTCGCACACTCCTGCCGTGAACTCCAAGCATGGCTGACGAGGGTCTGAGGAGACAAAAATGGCGCAACCTCCACAAGGTGGTTAGCGCTTCATGAGAAAAGCACCGCACAACGGTGCTTTTTTTTCGACAGAAAGAACGCATTGATGGACATTTTGCTGGTCAGCCTGATGTCGGCGCTGGCCGGCTTTGTCGATGCAGTGGTCGGCGGTGGCGGACTGATTTTGGTGCCGACGCTTTTCGCGGCCTACCCTTCGGCACACCCCGCGAGCTTGTTGGGCACCAACAAATCCGCCTCGGTCTGGGGCACCTTGTTTGCCGCTTGGCAATACAACCGCCGCGTGACGCTGGCTTGGCGTGCCTTGCTGTGGGCCAGTTTGTTGGCGTTCGCTGGGTCATGGGCTGGGGCGTATTTGCTCACCTTGGTTTCTCCATACTATTTGCGCCAAGCCTTGCCAGCGGTTTTGATCGCCTTGCTGGGCTACACCTTGTGGCACAAACAACTGGGGCAGTCACATGCACCGCGTTTTCAGGCACGCCAACAAGCGGTTTACATGGCGCTGATCGGTGGTGCGATCGGTTTTTACGACGGTTTTTTCGGGCCAGGCACGGGCAGTTTTTTGGTGTTTCTGTTAGTGCGTGTGCTGGGGTTTGATTTTTTGCAAGCCTCGGCCCAC
Source organism: Burkholderiaceae bacterium (assembly GCA_023262645.1). GTDB lineage: Bacteria > Pseudomonadota > Gammaproteobacteria > Burkholderiales > Burkholderiaceae_C > Limnohabitans. The sequence goes on along the minus strand of JALRAA010000182.1, from coordinate 927 downwards.
AGCAAAGTGATGAATTTATCCAGCAACTTTGCAGCGGTGTTGTTGCTGACTTGGCAAGGCCATGTGTGGTGGCATATCGGCATACCGTTGGCTATCGCCAATGTGGTGGGTAGCTTGCTGGGTAGCCGCATGGCCATGAAACACGGCACGGTATTTGTGCGCTGGCTGTTTATCTTGGTGGTGGCTGCTCTGGCCCTGAAAACCGCACGCGATGCTTGGTTTGTCTGATTCAGGGCTCTTCTTCCATGGTGGGTTCAGCAGGCACATTGATGGCTTTGGGCGGCCACGGCACAGTCGCCACGGGTCGGCGCTTGCCAATCGGCCGCGTGGCTTGGCCCACACGCACGGCATCGAGATCTTCTTGTGACGGGTACATACCGAGCAACACAAAATCAAATACACGGCGCGCGATAGGTGCTGCACTTTGCGCACCAAAGCCAGCGTTTTCCACCACCATGGCCAGGGCCACTTTCGGGTTTTCGGCCGGCGCAAATGCGATGAACAGCGCATGGTCGCGCAGTCGTTCATCGATCTTGCCTGCGACATATTTTTCGTTTTGTTTGATGGTGAACACTTGGGCGGTGCCGGTTTTGCCGGCACTGGTGTATTCGGCGCCGACAAAACTTCCCGCAGAAGTGCCCTCTAAGTTCACGCCAACCATGGCGTTTCGAATCACATCCAAATCTTCAGGCTTGAAACCCAAGGACTGAGGCGGTTCTTTCACCACCACTTGTTTTTCTTTGGTTTCGATATCCACCACTTCACGCACCAAATGCGGTTTGCTTCGGTATCCGTTGTTGGCCACGATGGCCACCGCCTGCGCCAGCTGCAGCATGGTGAAGTTGTTGTAACCCTGACCAATGCCTAACGAAATGGTTTCACCAGAGTACCAACGCTGCTGCTCCGGCTTTCTGTATATTTTTTGTT
>JALRAA010000181.1 GCA_023262645.1 Burkholderiaceae bacterium | reverse complement strand
CGGCACAACGCAGTAAATCCCAGCCCTGGTCCAGCCCGAACAACAAAGCACTGCGCCACGCATCACCACAACCGGTGGGGTCTACCACCGCCTCGGCTTTCACCGGTTGCACCCATTGCATATGGCCTTGCTGCCAGACCTCGCATCCTTTTTCACCCAGCGTCACCACCAATCCTTTGACTTTGGATGAAATTTCAGCGCTGTCCCAACCGGTACGGTCTGACAACATTTTTCCTTCGTAGTCGTTCACGGTGACCCAGGTTGAGAGCTCGATGAAATGGCGCAATGTTTCGCCATCGAACATGGGCAAGCCTTGTCCGGGGTCAAACACAAACGGAATACCTGCTGCGGCAAATTGCTCAGCATGTTGCAACATGGCATCGCGACCATCGGGCGAGACGATACCCAAACTGATGTCGGGGCGCTTTTGGACTTGCGTGATATGCGCTTGCATCATGGCGCCTGGGTGAAACGCAGTGATTTGGTTGTTGTCCAAATCGGTCATGATCATGGCCTGTGCGGTGTAATCGTCTGTGACCATTTTGACGAAATCAGTGGCAATGCCTAAATCCTGAAGTCGCTTGAAATAGCTGTCACCGTCGTTGCCTAATGTGGCCATGGGCAACGGTTGCCCGCCAAGCAATTTCAAACCGTAGGCAATGTTGCCAGCACATCCGCCAAACTCTCGTTGTAGGCGCGGCACCAAAAAAGACACATTCAGAATGTGCAATTGCTCTGGCAATATTTGTTCTTTGAACCGACCTTCAAAATGCATGATGGTGTCAAACGCCAAGGATCCACAAATCACAACTGCCATGGGTACATCCAATCTGAAAATTTAAGGGTAAAAAAGCAAGGCCTTGTAACCATCGATTGTCGGAGACAACGACGGGTCCACTTTGAAACTGAAAAAAAATGCATGGCTGCCTCGCGGACGCAAAGGCTCGGTGAGGCCGAGTTCATGCGCGGTGATGACTTTGCGCACCACCACATGGCTTTCCGTGCTCAAGGACAGCTCTAAAGCGGGCGGCGTCAGCACCGAATCGCCCAAGTTTTTCACCACCCCCTCAAACACGAAATCATTCGCCACCCTCTTCTTGAAACTGGTGGACTCCAAGGAAACTTGGTCCGGGTCCATCGGCAAATGCACTTCACAAGCAAACGGCTGGCACAACCACTGCATGAGTGCTTGCGTTTCCGGCACGCGACCCGCAATCGCGTGCCGCTGCTGAACCGCCCACTGCAACAAAAAACTCAACAACAGCAAGACCACACAAGTCCATGCCCAACCCCATGGTTCAGCAGGCTGCGAGGGATGGATGTCCACCAGTGCAACCGGTCGCGACAACGGTTGCACCAACTCTGGCGCAGGTCGCGGGTCATCCATTTCGAACAAATGCTGGTCAAGTTGGAACACATGGGCACACTGGCCACACCTGACCCAGCCGTCAGCGGTGCTGAAATGTTCCGGCAGCACCGAAAACCCGGTTTGGCATTGGGGGCAAAGGGTGACAAAAGCCATGGGAAAAAAGCCGTGAACCTGTGAAAACGTCAGACACGCACAGCGTGCATCAACACCCAACCGTCTTGTTCATCAGCGACTTGCAAAGCCAAAAACGGTTGGTAAGCCGATTGAATCTCTTCGGTCTGCCGCTTCAAGATACCCGCCAGCAACAGATGACCACCCGAGGCCACATGGGCGCAGAGCAAAGGCGCAAGCACTTTCAAAGGCGCTGCCAATATGTTGGCCACCACCAGCGGGTAGGTGCCGCTGGCCAATGCGGAAGAACCGGTTTGAATCTCTACTTGGTTGTCGCGAGCATTGGCCTCCGTAGCCACCAACGCATCAGGGTCAATGTCCACCGCGTGCACCTCTGCGGCACCCAGCATGGCCGCGCCGATCGCCAAAATGCCGGATCCGCAGCCATAGTCCAGCACACGTTGCCCTTGCGGCGGGTGCGTGGCAATCCAGCGCAAACACATGCGCGTGGTCGGATGCGTGCCCGTGCCAAATGCCAGCCCCGGGTCTAGCCGCAATACCCATTGCGCTTGGGCAGGCGGTTCGTGCCAACTCGGTACCACCCAAAAAGTGTCTGTGATGGGCACGGGCTCAAACTGCGACTGTGTCAATCGCACCCAATCTTGTGCTTCCAAAGGTTGGATACCGAGCAATTCGGCTTCTTTGAAAAACGGTTGGAGCACCAAAAGCTTGCCCGCATCTGCTGCTGCAGGCTCGTCGGCAAACAAAGCCACCACTTGAGAACGGGCCCAACCTGCCGCGGGAGGTGGCATACCGGGCTCGCCAAACAAAGCTTGTTCTTGGTCGGTGTGCGCGTCTGCATCTTGCACTGATACGCTGAGTGCATCCAAGGCCATCAAGGCATCGCTGATGGTCTCCACCTCATGCTGTGGGCAATGCAAATGCAGTTCAACCATCAGGCTTGACGAACCGCCAACCATTCTTCCAAGTAATGGATGTTGGTGCCGCCGCTGATGAAACCCGGGTCCTCCATCATTGCTTTGTGCAAAGCGATGTTGGTGCTGATGCCCTCGACCACGGTCTCACCCAGCGCGGTGCGCATACGCGCCAATGCATGCTCGCGGTTGTCGCCGTGCACGATGATTTTTCCAATCATCGAATCGTAGTTAGAGGGAACAAAATAGTTGGTGTAGACATGTGAATCGATCCGCACACCGGGGCCGCCAGGGGGATGCCACATGGTGATGCGGCCCGGAGAAGGCGTGAACTTGAACGGGTCTTCGGCGTTGACGCGGCATTCAATCGCATGGCCCTTGATTTCGATTTGACGTTGTGTGTAGGGCAACTTCATGCCCGAAGCCGTCATGATTTGGGTTTTGACAATATCCACACCGGTGATGAATTCGGTCACTGGATGCTCTACCTGTACCCGAGTGTTCATTTCAATGAAATAAAACTCGCCGTTTTCATACAAAAACTCGAACGTTCCCGCGCCACGGTACCCCATTTTTTTACAAGCGGCGACACAGCGTTCGCCAATGCGCTCGATCAATTTGCGTGCAATGCCGGGGGCAGGCGCTTCTTCAATCACCTTTTGGTGGCGGCGTTGCATAGAGCAATCGCGCTCGCCCAAATAAATGGCGTTTTTGAAGTTGTCGGCCAAGATTTGGATTTCAATGTGCCTGGGGTTCTGCAAAAATTTTTCCATATACACCGCAGGATTGCCGAAAGCCGCCCCAGCCTCGGCTTTGGTGGTTTGCACCGCATGGATCAATGCCGCTTCGTTGTGTACCACCCGCATACCGCGACCGCCGCCGCCGCCAGCGGCTTTGATGATCACCGGATAACCCACGGCTTTGCCGATGCGCCGAATTTGCGCCGGATCGTCTGGGAGTTCGCCGTCTGAACCAGGTACACAGGGCACCCCGGCTTTGATCATGGCCTGCTTGGCCGATACCTTGTCACCCATCATGCGGATCGAATCAGGCGTGGGCCCGATGAACACAAACCCGCTTTTCTCTACCCGTTCTGCGAAATCTGCGTTTTCGCTTAAAAACCCGTAACCCGGATGAATGGCTTGTGCATCCGTAACCTCTGCCGCCGAAATGATGGCTGGCATGTTGAGGTAACTCTGCGCGGAGGCGGCCGGACCAATGCACACCGCTTCTTCGGCCAATTTGACGTATTTGGCGTCCCGATCGGCTTCCGAATACACCACCACCGCTCGACGATAAAAATTAAAGAAAAAAGCCCCGATTTCTCGGGGCTTTTGTTAAAAGTACGACTAGTTTGAAGAAGAGAATGCTGCGTCAAACGAGGCCTTAGGAGGCTCGATTGCGCACATTCTGCGGATGAATTCGAGTGATTCTGGTCCACCAATCAATCGATCCATACCAGCGTCTTCCCACTCAACAGAGATTGGTCCGTCGTAGCCGATTGCATTCAGCATTCGGAAACACGCTTCCCATGGAACATCTCCATGACCTACAGAAACAAAGTCCCAACCGCGACGTTGATCAGCCCATGGAAGATGTGAACCTAGGCGGCCATTGCGTCCATTGAGTTGCTTCTTCGATTCCTTGCAATCAACATGGTAGATACGATCTTTGAAATCCCAGAGAAATCCGACTGGATCAAGATCCT
>JALRAA010000180.1 GCA_023262645.1 Burkholderiaceae bacterium | reverse complement strand
GATGACCAATGCGCGTATGCCTGCATTCGCCGCCAAATGTTGCTTGCAGAGTTGCACAGGCGCTGCGCAAAAACGGTTTTGCGTGAAAACCGCACCGACCGAGGCGCCCTCGTCCAAGGTGATCACGGTCAAATCCTTGCGGTTGGCTTTACGCACACCCGCTTCGGTCACTCCTATTTGCAGGCCGGCCACGGCATGCAAGTCTTCGGGGCGGGCAACGGTCAAATGCACAGCCATGGGATCAAGCCAACTTGCCGTGGCAGTGCTTGTATTTCTTGCCACTGCCGCAAGGGCATGGCTCGTTGCGTCCCACCACAGGAACTTCCGCTTTCGCTACGGCATTTTCGGTAAATATCTGTGCTTGGCCGGTTTCATCGGGCGCAGAATAAGTGAGGTTGGTCACCGAATCCGCACGTTGTTCAATGGCCTGCGCAGCTTCTTCTATCTGCTCGGCTTTTTCGATTTGCACCGTCATCAAAACCCGTGTAACTTCGTTTTTGACCATGTCCAACAATTGGCCAAACAACTCGAACGCCTCGCGCTTGTATTCTTGTTTGGGTTGCTTTTGTGCATAACCCCGCAAGTGAATGCCTTGGCGCAAATAGTCGAGGGACGATAAATGCTCGCGCCAATGGCTGTCGATGTTTTGCAGCAAAACAGCGCGCATGAAAGGCGTGAATTGCTCGACGCCGACCATATCCAGTTTTTTCTGGAAAACATCATGCGCAGCTTCAATCACTTTTTGCAAAATGTCTTCATCGGTGATGGCCTGCGATTGTTCGACCAGTTGTGACAATGGCAAATCGATTTGCCATTCGTTGCGCAACACCTGCTGCAGCCCAGCAATGTCCCATTGCTCTTCCACGGATTCGAGTGGCACACATTGACGCACCAAGTCGGTGAAACATCCCTCGCGCAAACTGGCGATTTGTGCGGTCAGGTTTGACGCATCCAAGATATCGTTGCGCTGCTGGTAAATGACTTTGCGTTGGTCGTTGGACACATCGTCGTATTCCAACAATTGCTTGCGAATATCAAAATTGCGCGCCTCTACCTTGCGCTGCGCACTCTCAATGCTGCGGGTGACCATGCCCGCTTCGATGGCTTCGCCTTCGGGCATTTTCAAACGGTCCATGATGGCTTTGACCCGTTCGCCTGCAAAAATTCGCATCAACGAATCGTCCAAGCTCAGGTAAAAACGTGATGAGCCTGGATCGCCCTGACGCCCGGAGCGGCCGCGCAATTGGTTGTCAATGCGCCGCGATTCATGGCGTTCGGTGGCAATGATGCGCAATCCACCTGCGGCTTTCACCTTCTCATGGTCCATCGCCCAAGCTTCGCGCAATTGTTGCGCTTTGGTTGATTTGTCTGCTTCGCTCAGGCTGTCGTCAGCCATCAGCTTTTCAATGGCTTTTTCTACATTGCCGCCCAACACAATGTCGGTACCCCGACCGGCCATGTTGGTGGCGATGGTGATGGCACCGGGCGCACCGGCCTGCGCCACGATATCGGCTTCACTGGCGTGTTGCTTGGCGTTGAGCACTTGGTGCTTGAGCCCAGCCGCTTGGAGCATGCCCGAGAGCAATTCCGACAATTCAATGGAAGTGGTTCCCACCAGCACCGGCTGGCCTCTGCCATGGCATTCTTTGATGTCGTCAATCGCTGCCTTGTATTTCTCTTCGGTGGTTTTGTAGACCCGGTCGAGTTGGTCTTCGCGTCGGCTGGGTTTGTTGGGTGGAATGATGACGGTTTCTAAACCATAAATTTCTTGGAATTCGTAAGCTTCGGTATCTGCCGTGCCTGTCATGCCGCTCAATTTGTCGTAGAGCCGGAAATAGTTTTGGAAAGTGATAGATGCCATGGTCTGGTTTTCAGCCTGAATCGGCACACCTTCTTTGGCCTCCACGGCTTGGTGCAATCCATCGCTCCAACGACGACCTGACATCAACCGGCCTGTGAATTCGTCGACGATGATGATTTCACCGCCTTGGTTCACATAGTGTTGATCGAGGTGATAGAGATGATGGGCGCGCAGTGCCGCATACAAATGGTGAACCAAGCCGATGTGCGAGGGGTCATATAACGACGCGCCAGCTGGCAGCAAGCCCATGTCTGAGAGGATTTTTTCTGCCTTCTCATGCCCCGACTCGGTCAGGTACACCTGGTGGGATTTTTCGTCCAAAGTGAAGTCGCCCGGGGTGATCACACCTTCTCCGGTTCGCAAATCCATTTCACCCTCTTGGCGCGTCAGGTGCGGCACCACCTTGTTCATGGCCAAGTAGGTTTCGGTGTGGTCTTCTGCTTGGCCACTGATGATCAAGGGTGTGCGGGCTTCATCGATCAAAATCGAGTCCACCTCATCGACGATCGCGTAATTGAGTTTGCGCTGCACCCGGTCTGCAGCCTCGTACACCATGTTGTCACGCAAATAATCAAAGCCGTATTCGTTGTTGGTGCCGTAGGTGATGTCACTGCGGTAGGCGTTTTGCTTTTCCTCGCGGGTCAGTTGCGCCAAATTGACGCCGACACTCAAGCCGAGGAAGTTGTACAAACGTCCCATCCACTGCGCATCGCGGTTGGCCAAGTAGTCGTTGACCGTGACCACGTGCACACCCAGGCCGGCTAACGCATTCAAATAAACCGCCAACGTAGCGGTCAGCGTTTTGCCTTCACCGGTTCGCATTTCAGCGATTTTTCCTTGGTGCAATGCGATACCGCCCAACATCTGCACATCGAAGTGGCGCATCTTCATCACGCGCTTGGACCCTTCACGAACCACAGCGAACGCTTCAGGAAGCAAATCGTCCAAGCTTTCGCCCTTTTGGTGCCGTTGCTTGAATTCTGTGGTTTTGGCTTTTAATTGTTCATCGCTCAGAGACTCTAAAGGCACTTCTAATGCATTGATGCGCTCGAGCGTTTTGCGATAGGTTTTGAGCAGCCGGTCGTTGCGGCTGCCAAAAATATAGGTCAGTGGATTGAAGGCCATACAAGCAAAACGGCCATGCCTTGCCGGATGGCGGGCCATGGACGCAGGTTCCTTTTTCGAAGCTGTCCATTTTACCCGTGCGCAGGTTCATAATTCCCTATGACCAGACCCACCCCGTCCCCAGGCCAACGCACCAGCGTCATCGATGCAATCGCCCAATCTGACACGCTGTCTGGCATGCTGTCCATGCACCAAACCTCGACAGCGTATTTGAATGCCTTGAAACCCTTGCTGGCGCCTGATTTGTTCGCTCAGATCAAGGCCGGGCCCATTGACGAATCCAGTTGGTGCTTGCTGACCACCCACAATTCAGCAGCAGCAAAGTTGCGCCAGTTGTTGCCAGACATCGGCGCTCATTTGCGCAGCAAGGGCTACCCGGTTCAGCAGATTCGCATCAAAGTGATGTCTCGCTGAGCCGTCATTGGTTGGGTTGGTGTCTGCAACTTTTGTTGGCTTCAATATACATGTGCAGCCGGTCTTCGCTGGACTCGTAAATCTCCCACAGCAGCTCGGCGATATTTTGGGTGATGGTCATGAATTCGTAGTCGCAGTGGTGTTTCAATCGGTTTTCATACCAAACCTTTTGTTGCCAACCGTTTTCGCGCAATAAAAAAGCATAGTGCGTCATTTCATGGCCCAACGCCCAATGCCACATGCCGTTGTTCCAAGCCACCATGTTTCGTGGGTTCAATCGTATACGCATGGCGGCCTCTGGGGCATGTTGGCTGGGATATTCAAACATCAAGCGCACATTTTTCGGCAGCGATTCATCCACCACGATCGGTGGAATGGCCAAATCTGCAGGTGCATCTGTTTTGGATTTGATGAAATGCCACATCCGAGCGACTGTCTGCGCGTCCAGCGTGGTGTTGCTGACTACGGGCAACTCCTGCGCACGGGCATGCCCGGTGAGACACCACACAACCGTGGCCCCACACACCCATCGAAAGACATACCGAGAAATATGCATGGCGGTCATCCAAGCCCTGACAAACGTTGGACACATTATTTCGTGTGGGTGAAATGTCTGTGATTCGCCAAGCTTTGACCCTGATCAACCAAGAAAAAAGCCAGGCCTTGGGGAAGGTGCTGGCTTTTTAAATGGTGCCGATTATCGGATTCGAACTGATGACCTACCGCTTACAAGGC
>JALRAA010000017.1 GCA_023262645.1 Burkholderiaceae bacterium | reverse complement strand
GCGGTTCGCGGCATGTCTGCCGCCTCCACAAAACGAATGACCCGAGGTTGTTTGTAGCCCGCGAGTTGTCGTTTGCACCATTGTTTGAGTTCATCCTCATGGCAATCTGCATGGGCTCGCAGCACCACGACAGCTTGCACGGTTTCGCCCCATTTTTCGTGTGGCACGCCGATCACGGCGACTTCTTGCACCGCCGGGTGCGCTGCCAGCACGGCTTCCACTTCTGAGGGATAAATGTTTTCGCCGCCGCTGATGATCATGTTGCTCTTGCGGTCCATCAACCAAATGAATCCGTCAGGGTCACGCCGCGCCATGTCGCCCACCGAGCACCAAGCGCCGGCATAGGCTTGCGCTGTTTTTTCAGGCGAATTCCAATAGCCTTCGAATGCATAAGGCGTGCAGGAATACAACTCGCCAATCTCGCCATCGGCAACTTCTTGGCGGTTTTCGTCCATGATCTTGATCGGCCCACTGCCCGCCCACTCACGGCCGACTGAACCCAGCTTGGTGAGCTGTTCTTCTGGCCGCAATATGGTGACCCAACCGGCTTCGGTAGAGCCATACAGTTCATACAACTGACCGTTGGGAAACAGTTTTTGGATATCGCGTTTCAGGCTTTCATTGGCGGGCGCAGAGGAAATCAACAACCTGGCAACGCTGCCCATGGCGAATTGGCGGGTTGCATCCGCCGACAACGCCAGCATCATGATGTAGTGCGTCGGCACCATCGATGTGAATGTGATGCCGTGGCTGCTCAACCATTGCATCACCCGTGCAGGGTCAAAGCTCACGCTGTCATCAATCACGATGCAGGCACCCAAATGCATGAACGTGTTGGCAAAGTACAGCGAATTGGCGTGACACAAAGGCATGACCAGCAGGGCTTTGTCGTCTTTGGTAAAGCCCATTTCCATGGCGGTGGCATATGCGATCAAGGTGCTGGCTTCGTGGCTGCGGATCGCACCCTTGGGCTTGCCCGTGGTGCCCGAGGTGTACATCAACGCACACGTGTCTTTGGGTTGCACCTGTGGCCACTGAGCTGGCAAAGTAGCCGATGACAGCAATGTCTCGTAGTCCAACCAACCCGTTTGTGCACTTCCACCGATTTGCACACACGCTTTGAGGCCGAGTGCAGGCAACACCTCCAGCACCTTTTCTTGCAACAAAGCGGTACACAACAAAGCTGCTGCCTGTGCATCGCCCAAGATGTAGGCAATTTCATGGCCGACCAATCGGAAATTGATCGGCAACGCCACCAGCCCTGCCCGCGCCAGCGCCACATAAATTTCCATCCATTCGATGCAGTTGTGCGCCAACACCGCGACCCGGTCACCCGGCGTCAGGCCTTGTGCCAAAAGGCCGGCAGCCAGTGCGTCCGCGCGATGGTTCCAATGCGCAAAACTCATGCTGCGGCGCGAATCCATCGCACCGATGTCGTGGGGCCGCAAGCGAGCATGCGTGCGAACCATGTCTGAAATGTTGAAAAGTTGCTTCACGTCAGGGTTTTCCAAGGTTTGGGTGGAAAAAATCTCACAACCGGGTTGAAATATAGTATTCTGAATTCAGAATTCACTTAGTATATTCCCTTGTTCGCCAAGGAATTGCTGGGTTTGTGCGCCCTTGACCCTGAAAACTTTGGACTTTGACCACCCATCAACCATCAACCACTGCAGAGAAACACACGATGAATACCTCGTTTTCCCATTCCGGCCAAACATCAGTGGCCCTCGTCATTGCCCGCTATTTGAAATCCCAAGGGGTTGCACGGGTCTATGGTTTGTGTGGCGGTCACATCATGCCGATTTGGATGGCGCTTGATGCGCAAGGCATACGCATCGTGGATGTCAGAGACGAGCGCGCGGCTGTTTACATGGCGCATGCCGAGGCCGATTTGACCGGCACGCTGGGCGTGGCATTGGTCACTGCCGGGCCGGGTGTCACCAACGCCATGACCGGTATCGCCAACGCCCATGTATCGCGCGCTTCTGTGTTGGTGATTTCCGGGACGCCACCGATGGCGCAAGAGCACCGTGGCGCATTACAAGACATGGCACACACCGAATTGGTGGCATCCATCACGCGCATGGCCAGAACCGTGCGCCACCCAGACTTGGCTTTGGCCACATTGAACGAAGCCACTGCCCGCGCATTGGGCCATGGCAACGAGCCCGGTCCGGTGTATCTCGATTTTCCCGTCGATGTGTTGCGCAGCAGACCGGCATCTGCGGTGTTGTTGGCTGAACATTTCCAACAGATCACCGCGCCCACGACTTTGCCCGCGCCAGCTGATGTGCAAGCTGCTGTGTCTTTGCTTTGGCAAGCCAAACGCCCCCTCGTGATCACGGGCAGAGGTGCCAAAGCTGCCTCGGCACCCTTGCAACAACTGTTAACTCAGCTCGGTGCAGCGTACTTGGACACCGGTGAAAGCCGTGGGCTGGTGCCACCCGAGCATCCCAGCGTGGTCGCTGCCATGCGAGGAAATGTCATGGGACAAGCCGACGTGGTGGTCACCATTGGACGCAAACTGGATTTCCAATTGGCGTATGGCTCCCCTGCTGTGTTTGGCCACGCGCGATTTCTGCGCATCGCAGACAACAGCGCCGAGCTGCGAGACAACCGACGCGGTGAAGTCGAGTTGCTCGCCAGCGTGCCGCAAACCTTACAAGCCATTTGCGACGCAGCAGCTGGCAAGAAACCGTTGTCAGACACCGATTGGCTCCAAGGTTTGCGCCAACAACACACTGCGCGAGCTGACAAACTCAAAATCAGCATGGCGCAAGCCGCGAACGGTTCAGACGGCCGCATGCATCCGAACAAAGTGTTGGCAGCGGTGCAAGATGTGTTGCCGCAAAACGCAGTGGTGGTGGCTGACGGCGGTGACTTTTTGAGTTTCGCCCGCGTGGGTTTGCAATCCGATGCTTATTTGGATCCTGGACCCTTGGGTTGTATCGGGGTGGGTACGCCGTTTGGCGTGGCAGCCAGCTTGGCATGCCCGGATCGGCCTGTGGTGGTGGTGACTGGGGACGGTGCATTTGGCTTCAATGCCATGGAAATTGACACCGCTGTCAGGCACAAAGCGCCAGTGTTGATCATCGTGGCCAACAACGGTTCTTGGGCGATTGAAGTCAGAGACCAACAGCAAAACCATGGCAAGGTCGTCGGCACCCAATTGCAATTCGCTGACCACGCTGCCATGGCCCGCGCATTTGGCATGCATGCGCAACGCGTTGAAAAAGCCGAAGACTTGCCCGCGGCTTTGGCATGGGCCATGAAGAACCGCCCTGCATTGCTGGATGTGCTGGTCACCCCTGAGGCAGAATCCTCGGATGCGAAATCCGGCTTGGCTTGGGTACCTGACCTGCAAGCCTTGGCAGCATGGGATGAGCAAGAGCGAAAATGGCGCGGCACCATGTGACCGCAATGTCCCCTGGCAGACGAATCTGACAACCACACAATGAAAATTATTGCCGTACAACCCAACTTGGTCGAACAAGTTCATGAGGCCATCCTGCAAGAAATTTCTTCAGGTAAGTTGGCACCAGGTAGCCGCATCATTCAAGAGCAAATTGCCACCGAACTCGGTGTCTCCAGACAACCCATTCAACAAGCCCTGCTGTTGTTGAGAAACCAAGGGCTGTTGCGAGATGCACCCGGACGCGGTTTGATCGTGGCACCACTCGACCCAGACTACATCCGGCAAATGTATGAAATACGGGCAGTTCTCGAAGGTTTGGCATTTCGCAAAGCCGCTGAAAACAATTCGCAAACAGCACGCAGCCAAGGCGAGGCTTTGATTGAAAAAGGCAGAAAAGCCGTTAAGAAAGGCTTGGTCACTGAACTGATCAGCACCGACATGGCATTTCACCATTTTGTGTACGGTTTGTCAGACAACTTATTGATTGCGCCCACCATGGACACGCATTGGACCTACACACAACGTGTCATGGGAGAAGTGCTGATGATGGATGAAAAACCCCGAGATATTTGGCATCAACATGAAGAGTTGCTGCAAATCATCATCGATGGGGATGGCGACGCCGCCGAAGCCAAGGCCAGACAACACATCACCGAAGCAGCCAGTTTCATCATTTCACGATTGACGGCCAACTAAACACTTGATCACCATCGGTTGCGCAATTCACGCAATCGGGTGAATACGGTTTCCTCGTCCATGTCAGCGGGCAGATCGGGAAAGTCCACACGCAATTGCGCTTTCACGCGCGTTTGGCCCAGCCTGAAAAATGTGTTGATCTCACGCTCGGTTTGCAAAGTGGTGACCAACGCATGGTTCACATCTTGTCCGCTGACCTGTTGCAACAAATCGGCAGCAGTTTGGTTGTCTGGTTCGCGGTTCAGCGTAAAGCGCAAGTTGTTTTCGATGTAATCGTGTCCAGGATAAATACGCGTGTTCTCAGGCAACCGATTCAATTGCTGGCTGAACGTCTGAAACAAGGCTTTGACATTGCCACCGTTGTGGCAATTACCGGCACCTGCATTGAACAAGGTGTCTCCTGAAAACAAAGCGGGTTGATCGCCGTGCGCCAACAAGCACACATGACACAGGGTGTGGCCTGGCGTGTCGAGCACTTCGAGTTCCACTGTTTTTCCCACCTTGATCACATCACCCGCGATCAAGCCACGAAACATACCGGGTATGGCAGACGCGGCTTTGGCATGGGCCAATACTTTGGCGCCCGTGGCTTCAACCACTGCTTGGTTGCCGCCGATATGGTCGAAGTGTTCGTGGGTGTTCAAGATTTGGGTGATCTCCCAACCTTCTTCTTTGGCGGTTTGCAAACAACGTGCACTGTCTAAAGGATCGATTGCCAGCGCTTCACCGGTTTGCGAACAAGCCACCAGGTAATTGAAATTTCTGTAGGGGTTGGCGGTCCAAATTTGTTTGACGATCATGTGTATTTTCGGGTGGACTGAACAATGAAACCAATGCTAACGCCAATTTCATCAATTAGTCATATGACGAATTTATGCTTCATTCAAAACAAACGTGTACAGCGTGCACATTGCAAGCATTCACCATACACAGGACATGTATGCATTACAGAGCCGTATTTATTTCTGACCTGCATTTGGGAACACCAGGCTGTCAGGCCGATGCATTGCTCGATTTTTTAAAGTCACACACCAGCGATTCGCTGTACTTGATAGGAGATATTGTGGATGGTTGGCAATTGCGCCGCAAATGGTATTGGCCGCAATCTCACAATGATGTGGTTCAAAAATTATTGAAACGCGTTCGCAAAGGTTGCAAAGTGGTTTACATACCAGGCAACCACGATGAATTTGCAAGGCATTTTGTTGAACACCATTTTGGTGGCATTGAAGTGAGCGAAGAATATTCGCACACACTGGCTGATGGAAGAAAGCTTTGGCTGATACACGGTGACTATTTTGATGCGGTGGTGCAATATGCCAGGTGGTTGGCTTATGTGGGCGACAGTTTGTATGAATTGACACTGCGATTGAACCGCCATTTCAATCGCTTGCGTGCCAAGTTGGGATTGCCTTATTGGTCTTTGTCGGCTTACTTGAAAGGCAAAGTCAAAAAAGCTTTGACCTTTGTGACAGACTTTGAAAACGCTGTCGCACACGAGGCTCATAAAAGGGGTTACCAAGGTGTCGTTTGCGGCCATATCCATCGTGCGGAAATTCGCATGATTGGCGATGTGTTGTATTGCAATGATGGCGACTGGGTAGAAAGCCGTTCTGCGTTGGTTGAACACATGGATGGCACCCTTGAATTGGTCTATTGGGACCAAATTCTTGACTTTATTCCAGTGAAACATTTGATCCGCGAACCGGCCGAACTGGTTTCTTAATTCAGCCACGGCCTTCCATGCCAAAAGGCTTTTATGCGCTGATCTTCAGCCAATTTGTCTCTGCGCTGGCAGACAATGCTTTGCTGTTATTGGCCATCGCTTTGCTTCAATGGCAAGGGTATGCGCCATTTTGGATTCCTTTGTTGAAGCTGATATTTACCCTCTCCTATGTGGTGTTTGGACCGTGGGTAGGTGCCATCGCAGACACATGGCCCAAGCACAAAATACTGATGCAAGCGAACACCTTAAAAGGGGTTGCCTGCTTGGGCTTGTTAGCTGGCGTGAATCCCATCGCCGCTTATGCGCTGACAGGACTGGGGGCCGCGGTTTATTCACCCGCCAAATACGGCTGGATCACAGAAATGGTTGACCCAGATAAATTGCTGAAAGCCAATGCTTGGATGGAGGTCACAACCGTGTGCGCAGCGTTGTTTGGCGTGATGATGGGTGGTTGGCTGGTATCTGAAAGCTGGTTACACCTCAGTGGGGTACGACAATTTACCCATGTTTTGCCTGTTGACACTGCGCTGCCTGTTTCTCTGCTGGTGGTTTGCAGCATGTACGGTATGTCTGCATTCTTCACACATTTTGTCCCCCCTTCCAACAAACACTATGCAAAAACCCTATGGACGGTGCCAACTGTCTGGCAACACTTTTGCCAAGACCATGCCAAGCTTTGGCGTGATCCCTTGGGATTCATCAGTTTGTCAGTCACCACTTTGTTTTGGGGAGTGAGTGCGTGTATGCAGCTGCTGGTGTTGGCATGGGCACAAACCATGTTGCAACTGAACCTTTCTCAAGCAGCGTATTTGCAAGCCTCTACAGCCATAGGTGTGATGATGGGTGCCATGACAGCCGGGCGGTGGGTGAAGTTGCAGCAAGCCACTGCCGTGTTAGGCGTTGGTGTAGCCATGGGTTTGGTTTTGCCTTTGATGGTGTGGATCACCCAATGGCCTACAGCGTTGGGTTTGACACTTGTCATGGGCGGTTTCGGTGGATTTTTAGTGGTGCCCATGAATGCACTGCTGCAATCGCGTGGCGCACAATTGCTCAGTGCGGGACGTTCGATTTCTGTGCAAAACACTTGCGAAAATTCAAGTATTTTGTTGATGTTAGGTCTTTACAGTTTTTTGACTTTCATCGGTTGCAGTCTTTCAGTGGTTGTGATCGGCATGGCCATCTGTGTAGCCGTTGGCATGGCACTGTTGACCTTTCAATCATCCAAGTACACAGCCAACGCCAACCTATCGGGTGCTTGAACATCAAGGCAATTGCATCAATGCCTCTCCCATTTTGAGGAGTTTTCCTTCAACAATGCCTTCAGACAATTGGAATGACGGCGGGGCAAACACAATGATGGTCGAGCCGTGCTGAAACCAGCCCAATTCATCGCCTTTTTGAAAGGCGCTGTCGCAAGTGATGTCTAGCGGTCCTGAATAGGCGGCTGAAAACAAGGTATCCAGCGCATGCAAACGAATACTTGCCACCAACACGGCAGCCACTGGAACCAGGGCCACTTTGTGTGCCTGCTCGCCCACCGCCATTTCCAAAAACGCACGCTCGTTTTTACAAAACAGCTTTTCAATCCTTTTCAATGCAATCGGGTTCACATTCCATGTATCACCGGAAAAATATTTGACACGCTTGAGGGCTCCATCTTGGGGAGCGTGGAATCGGTGGTACATGGAAGATGTGATGCGTATCGTGACAAACCATCCGTTTTCCCATGGCGCATGCGATTCATCTTGGCCAAGCAATTCGTCCAGCCGATAGGGAAAGCCTTTCGCCTGATACAACTGGCCAGCTTCAACCCGACCCACCGCCCCCACAATCCCGTCGCACGGGCTGATAAATACGTTTGGATCTGTGTTTATCGGTCTGGCCCCTGGTTTTAATTCACGAATGAAGCAATCATGCAAGCTTTCAAACTGGGATTTTTTGGCTTCTGACAAATCCAAATCTGCAATCGACCGCCACACAGCAAGAGAAGCATCTCTGACCCAGGGGTGCTTTATTTGGCTGAACCAGCCCATAAACCGTGTCAAGGCCAGTCGGGGTATTCGGTTAGTCAATAAAAAGTTGATATTTTCATGGGCACCCAACTTATTGAACAAATGTTTGATAGTCATCATTTTTTAACTCAGTGGTAATACAAAGGAGGTTTTAAGGAATCTGCACATGGAATCATTCAACGGTATGGGGTCAGGCATGGTGCTCACAGCCACAGCGCTGGCAGGTTTTTTAATGGTGAAAAAAATCCACAGCCGGCTGCAACTGTCGATGGCAAAGCACCCGTCTCTGAGCGGTCATTTACGCATGGCAAAAAGATTTGCAGCTTGGATTCCAGGGTATTCATACAGCCCAGGCCATTGGTTGGTGGCCGACGGAGCACCTGCGCATGTGGCAGAGCAGCGAAAGAAAGCCATGGATCAGTTGGGACAACGATTGCAAAGTAAATCGCCACAAACGCTGCAGATGTCGGCTGAACTCAAGCCCTTGGTTTCTGATTTGCAATTGATCAGTGAATACCGCATTCCATTTCAATTCAGAGAAATGATGCACCAACACATTCGCTTGGGAAGCTTTTGGCGTGAGAGCGAAGGCAGTTATTTGACTGACCTGGACGGCAACCGATTCATTGATGTCACGGGCAGTTATGGCGTCAATTTGATGGGTACAGATTTTTACAAAACGTGCATTGCAAAAGGTGTTGAACTGGCTGAGAAATTGGGCCCTGTTCTGGGTTCTTACCATCCATGTGTGTTGGATAACGCCAAACAATTGTGTGAGTTGTCTGGCATGCAAGAAGTTTCGTTTCACATGTCTGGTACGGAAGCAGTGATGCAAGCGGTTCGCTTGGCGCGCTACCACACCGGCAAAAAGAAATTGGTGCGGTTCACTGGGGCCTACCACGGATGGTGGGACGATGTGCAACCCGGACCCGGTAATCCCATGCCGCCATCGCCCCATACGTTGACACTCAACGATATGCACCCGAACACCTTGCGTGTTTTGAAAAACAGAAACGATATTGCGTGTGTGTTGATCAACCCGTTGCAAGCCATGCATCCCAATAAAGCTGCACCTACCGATTCCACATTGGTTGATTCGAGCAGGGCGGTTCACTTTGACAAAGGTGCATATACGGATTGGCTGCGTCAATTGCGACAAGTCTGCACCGAAAAAGGTATTGCCTTGATCATGGACGAGGTATTCATGGGGTTCCGTTTGGCACCCGGTGGCGCGCAAGCGTATTTCAACGTCAAAGCCGACATGGTGACCTATGGCAAAACCTTGGGCGGTGGATTGCCCGTGGGTGTGGTCTGCGGCATGTCGCACTGGATGCGCCGCTTCAAGTCTGATCGACCCGCCGAATTGTGTTTTGCACGTGGCACATTCAACGCCCACCCGTATGTGATGGCCACCATGAATGTGTTTTTGCATTCCATGAAAACTGCACAAACCCAAGAAATATATGCCAATGCCAGCCAGATGTGGTCGGTCAGGTTGGCAACCCTCAACCGAAGACTCGAGCAAGCGAATTTGCCTGTGCACGTAGCAGGCATGGAAACTGTTTGGTCTATTCTTTACAAAACACCGAGTCGGTATAACTGGATGTTCCAGTTTTATTTGCGAGACCACGGCATTGCGCTCAGCTGGGTAGGGTCGGGAAGAATGATTTTTAATTTTGGAATGGATGACAAAGACTATGAAATATTCATGCAGCGGTTTGTCAAAGCTGCTGAGGCGATGGAAAAAGACGGTTGGTGGTGGACAGACACCCAACTCACCAACCGCCATATCCGTCAATCCGTTTTCAAAGAAATATTGAAAAGAAAATACTTACCGGCTTAGTGAACCGAGGTACGTACGTGGTCCATGGGATCAATCCACTCACCGCGCAACAAGTAGTAAGGAGATTTGTAGTACATCTTGATATCGTGCAAGGGGTCGGTGATGATTTTCAACGCCCAGGCCAAACCGGCTTGCAAACTGTCTTGTTGCCACAGTTGGGCCACGCGAAACACCAGACCCGCCACACCTAAAAACAACCACAAGATGCCAGTCATGCGCACCGGGCTGTCTTCATACATGTGGGGAACCGCCCAAGTCAACAAGGCAGGCGTCCAGTAAGCCAACACAGGAATCAAAGCACAGACTGTCAACAACACCACCTTGCGCTTCAGGTTGTAACCGACTTTGATGTCCTCTTTGTGCTCATGCGTTGCCATGTTGACTGCGTCATAGCCTTTGGGCTCGAACACAAAATGGCCAAGTTGGCGCGTGGTCATCGAAACCAGCCAAGCAATCAGTGCGGAGACCACAGGATCAATGAACAAATAGGCATAAGCCACCAAAAAAGATATTGCACTGATCAAGTGCAAGGTTTGGTTGATGCGGCTGTGGTGATAGTAACGGTGATCATCCCAGCGCTGCGTTTCGAGTGTTTTTAAAAATTGCTTCATTCGTGCTCCCGTAAAAAACAAATGTGCTGTACGCCTTGTGACTTTCACACGATTGAATGAATTTTTGATGACACCGAATACAGCTTGTCTGAGTCATGAAATTGACACGACGGTTTCACACAATGGTCGCGTTCAAACACCATACTTTTGACATGCATACACACCTTCACATCGAGCGCTTGGGCCAAGTTCGCCCAAGCTTGAAAATAGCTGTTGTCACAGAGACTTACCCGCCCGATATCAACGGCGTGGCAATGACCCTGTCTCGCATCGTCAATGGATTGGTGAAAAACGGTCACGATATTCTTTTGATCAGACCCAAGCATTTCAAAAACGATGAGCCAACCGCACGAGATGGATTTCAAGAGAAATTGGTCCATGGCTTACCCATCCCCTTTTATAAGCAATTGCGCATGGGCTTGCCATCGAAAAAAGAATTGCTTCGTTTGTGGACCTACAACCGTCCCGATATTGTTCACATTGCGACGGAAGGCCCCTTGGGCTGGTCAGCGCTTCAAGCTGCCAAAAAACTCCGATTGCCTGTCAGTACAGATTTCAGAACCAACTTTCATGCCTATAGCAACCATTACAAAATTGGCTGGCTGAGCGCCGCCATACTTTCTTATTTGAAAAAATTTCACAACGCAGCCCATGTCACGATGGTGCCCACTTCGCAGCTAGAGGCTGAATTAGATGCTGTGGGGTTTCAAAATTTACACATTGTTCCAAGAGGGATTGACACCCAATTGTTCAGTCCCCACAAAAGAAGTCTCCGTTTGCGCGAGCAATGGGGTGCGAACGACCAAACCACGGTCATGCTGTATGTGGGTCGGTTAGCCGCTGAAAAAAATCTGCCGTTAGTCATTCAATCGTATGCCATGGCCCAAAAAATACACAACGATGTCAAGTTGGTATTGGTCGGTGATGGCCCATTGATGGCAGACCTCCAACACAAATACCCCGAAGTTGTGTTTGCAGGCTTTCAAACAGGCGAAGATTTAGCGATGCATTACGCAAGTGCCGATATGTTTGTTTTTGCCAGCCAAACAGAAACTTTTGGCAATGTCACATTAGAAGCCATGGCTTCAGGTTTGGCCGTGGTGGCTTTTAACCACGCTGCTGCATCCGAGTTGATCATCAGTGGTGAAAATGGCATGTTGGCAGCTCAAAACACCGAGGTTCATTTCGAGATGGCTGTGCAAGCTATTTTGAACAATCCGTTCTTAATGGCTGAAAGCAAAATCAATGCGGTTCAGACCGCCAGAAATTTCAGTTGGGAATCCATTGTGGAGAGAACCGAATCGGTTTTCTTCGATGTCATCAACCATTACCGCTCACCCATACAAATTGGCTTGAGCCAGCCCATGGCTACGAGATTTCACAAACAGTATCCGTGACTGCAATCCCTGGCTGCACAACCTGGGTGTGGGCATGGGGTTTGAATTCACCACGTCCAATCCCATGGTATTGAATCCCTTTTTCTTGCATTCTCGCGGGATCAAACAAGTTTCTGCCATCGAATATCACAGGCTGTTTGAGGGCTTTTTTGATCACTTCAAAATCTGGCGCTTTGAACTGACGCCATTCAGTCATGATGACCAACATGTCTGCGTTTTGAAGCGCGGCTTCTTTGGTACCGCACAACTGAAGCAGCGGCTGCTGACCATACAGACGTTGGGTTTCTTCCATCGCTGCCGGATCATAGGCTTGTACCTTGACACCGGCTTCCCATAAAGATTCCATCAGCACACGGCTAGGGGCTTCCCGCATGTCATCGGTATTGGGCTTGAAGGCGAGACCCCAGAGCGCAATCGTGAGCCCGGAGAGTGTCGGACCAAAGATCGACTGCAGTCGCGCGAAGAGCAACTGTTTCTGTTCTTCGTTGACCGTCTCGACCGCTTGCAGCATTCGCGCGAGAGCACCGGAGCGCTCGGCCGTGCGCCGCAGCGCCTGCACATCTTTGGGAAAACACGAGCCACCGTAACCTGCTCCGGGGTAGATGAACGAATAACCGATGCGTGAATCCGAGCCGATTCCCTGACGCACCTTTTCGATGTCTGCACCGACGCGCTCGGCGATCCGCGACAACTCGTTCATGAACGAGATCTTGGTGGCCAGCATGGCGTTTGCAGCGTATTTGGTA
>JALRAA010000179.1:3902-4139 GCA_023262645.1 Burkholderiaceae bacterium | reverse complement strand
AAAAACACGCGGAACTGAAAGCGATTGCAACCGACTTCAAACGTAGCGACGAAGAACGCGCAGCAGCCCGTCTGGAATTGCAAAAGTTGCCTCGCAACGCCAACCCGACACGTCAGCGCAACCGCTGTGCCATCACTGGCCGCCCGCGTGGCACCTTCCGTCAATTCGGTTTGGGTCGCGCCAAGATCCGCGAAATGGCCTTCGCAGGCAACATTCCCGGCATCACCAAAGCCAGCT
>JALRAA010000179.1:0-3842 GCA_023262645.1 Burkholderiaceae bacterium | reverse complement strand
GCGTATCCGCAACGCGCAGATGGTGGCTAAGCCGACTGTGTCGGTGCCATCGTCCAAGGTCAAAATTGCCATTGTCCAAGTGTTGAAAGACGAGGGCTACATCGATGGCTTCCGTGTCAAAACCGACGACGGCAAATCCGAATTGGAAATTTCCCTCAAATACTACGCAGGCCGCCCTGTGATTGAGCGCATTGAGCGCGTGTCACGCCCCGGTTTGCGCGTGTACAAAGGGCACGATGCCATTCCGCAAGTCATGAACGGATTGGGAGTGGCGATTGTCACCACCCCCAAAGGTGTCATGACCGATCGCAAAGCGCGCGCCACTGGCGTGGGCGGCGAAGTTCTTTGCTACGTGGCTTAAGGGAGAAACACACATGTCCCGCGTCGCCAAAATGCCCGTCACCGTTCCCGCAGGAGTGGACGTGACCATGAACGAACAACACATCAGCGTCAAAGGCGCTGGTGGTCAACTCTCTGTTGCGAACAACGCGTTGGTCAAAGTCGTGCGCCAAGCCGACCACCTCACGTTCGAGCCCGCCAACGAAAGCCGCGAAGCCAATGCCATGAGTGGCACGCTTCGTCAGTTGGTAAACAACATGGTGGTCGGTGTGACCAAAGGCTTCGAGAAAAAGCTCAGCCTGGTCGGCGTGGGCTACAAAGCCGCCGCACAAGGCGCCAAGTTGAACCTGGCTGTCGGCTATTCGCATCCTGTCAATATCGATATGCCCTCGGGTATCAAGGTGGAAACACCCACACCGACCGAGGTGATCATCAAAGGTGCTGACCGCCAACGTGTCGGTCAAATCGCTGCCGAAATTCGCGCTGTTCGTCCGCCTGAGCCTTACAAGGGCAAAGGTATCCGTTATTCGGACGAAAAGATCACGATCAAAGAGACCAAGAAGAAATAAGGAGCTGCATCATGCTAAGCAAAAAACAGCAGCGTCTGCGCCGTTCGCGCCAAACCCGCATCCGTATCGCCACCCAAGGCGTTGCGCGTTTGACCGTCAACCGCACCAACTTACACATCTATGCCAGCGTCATTTCCGGCGACGGCACCAAAGTGATCGCCGCGGCTTCCACTGCCGAATCCGAAGTGCGTCAAGCTTTGGGCGCGGTGGGCAAAGGTGGCAACCAAGCGGCCGCAGAAGTCATCGGTAAGCGTATCGCTGAAAAAGCCCGCGCTGCCGGTGTTGAAAAAGTTGCTTTTGACCGTGCCGGCTTTGCCTACCACGGTCGCGTCAAAGCCCTGGCCGATGCCGCGCGTGCAGCCGGCTTGCAGTTCTAACCGACACGGATAACAACATGGCAAAAGTTCAAGCAAAAGTGCAAGACGACAGTCGTGACGACGGTCTGAAAGAAAAAATGATCGCGGTCAACCGCGTCACCAAAGTGGTCAAGGGCGGTCGAATTCTCGGCTTTGCTGCACTCACTGTGGTTGGCGACGGCGATGGTCGCGTCGGTATGGGCAAAGGCAAATCCAAAGAAGTGCCGGCTGCCGTGCAAAAGGCCATGGAAGAAGCCCGTCGCAACATGCACAAAGTGTCATTGAAAAACGGCACCATTCACCACAACGTCACTGGCCACCATGGTGCAGCCAATGTGCAAATGGCACCGGCGCCCAAAGGTACCGGCATCATTGCGGGTGGCCCTATGCGTGCGGTGTTCGAAGTCATGGGCATCACCGATATCGTGGCCAAAAGCCATGGATCGTCCAACCCTTACAACATGGTGCGTGCCACGTTGGATGCATTGATCAAATCCACCACCGCTGCCGAAGTGGCGGCCAAGCGTGGCAAGAGCGTCGAAGATCTCTTCGTCTAATCCGGGAGCAGCGACATGAGCACATCTACATCAACCGTCAAGGTGCAATTGGTGCGTAGCCCGATCGGCACCAAAGAGTCCCACCGCGCCACTGTGCGTGGTTTGGGTTTGCGCAAGATCGGCAGCACCAGCGAACTGCAGGACACACCTGCTGTACGCGGCATGATCAACAAGATCAGCTACCTGGTCAAAGTTCTCTAAAGGCCACAGCCATGCAACTCAACGAAATCAAGCCCGCAGACGGCTCTCGCAAAAACCGCCGCCGTGTCGGTCGCGGTATCGGCTCTGGTCTGGGCAAAACCGCTGGTCGCGGTCACAAAGGTCAGAAATCGCGCTCAGGCGGCTACCATAAAGTCGGTTTTGAAGGCGGTCAAATGCCTTTGCAACGTCGTTTGCCAAAACGCGGTTTCAAATCACGCACCCTGCGTTACAACGAAGAAGTGACATTGGCTGCTTTGCAAACATTGCAAGCCACCGACATCGATATGTTGACCCTGAAAACAGCCGGTTTGGTGAGTCAAATGGCCAAAGTGGTCAAGGTCATTAAAACGGGCGACATTTCGCGCGCAGTCAAGTTAAACGGCATTGGCGCCACAGCAGCGGCGAAGACGGCGATTGAAGCCGCTGGCGGCTCGGTCGCTTAAACGCACAGGAAGAATCAATTGGCTACCGGCGCATCCCTAGGCAAAACAGACAAGTACGGAGACTTGCGTCGCCGACTCGTCTTTTTGCTGCTCGCCTTGGTGGTTTACCGCATTGGCACACACATACCCGTGCCCGGTATTGACCCCAACCAATTGCAACAACTCTTCAAAGACCAACAGGGCGGCATTCTCAGCCTGTTCAACATGTTCTCTGGCGGGGCTTTGTCGCGCTTCAGTATTTTTGCGCTCGGCATCATGCCTTACATCTCTGCATCGATCATCATGCAGTTGATGTCGTATGTTGTGCCCAGCATGGAAGCGCTGAAGAAAGAAGGCGAAGCTGGCCGCCGCAAGATCACACAGTACACACGTTATGGCACCTTGGGCTTGGCCTTGTTCCAGTCGTTGGGCATTGCAGTAGCGCTTGAATCTTCCGCCGGTCTTGTCAATGCACCTGGCATAGGTTTTCGTGTGACAGCCATGGTGTCTCTCACCGCTGGCACCATGTTTTTGATGTGGTTGGGTGAACAAATCACCGAGCGCGGTTTGGGCAATGGCATCTCGATCATTATTTTTGCGGGTATCGCGGCGGGTTTGCCCAAATCCATCGGCGGCATGCTCGAACTGGTGCGCACGGGTGCCATGGGCCCCATTGTTGCGCTCTTGA
Source organism: Burkholderiaceae bacterium (assembly GCA_023262645.1). Classification (GTDB taxonomy): domain Bacteria; phylum Pseudomonadota; class Gammaproteobacteria; order Burkholderiales; family Burkholderiaceae_C; genus Limnohabitans. The sequence continues at coordinate 710 of JALRAA010000179.1, read as the reverse complement.
TCGTGTTGCTCGTCGCCGCCATCACCTACTTTGTGGTGTTTGTCGAACGCGGTCAGCGCAAAATTTTGGTGAATTACGCGCGTCGCCAAGTGGGTAACAAGGTGTATGGCGGACAGTCATCGCACTTGCCGCTCAAGCTCAATATGTCTGGCGTGATCCCGCCGATTTTTGCGTCGTCCATCATTTTGTTGCCCTCGACCATCGTCAGTTGGTTCAGCGCAGGTTCCAGCCTGAATTGGCTCAAAGACATTTCTGCAGCTTTGTCACCAGGCCAGCCTTTGTATGTGATGTTGTACGCCATAGCCATTGTGTTTTTCTGTTTCTTCTACACAGCGTTGGTGTTCAACAGCCGTGAGACCGCAGACAATTTGAAAAAGAGCGGTGGATTCATTCCCGGTATTCGTCCAGGTGACCAGACCGCCAAGTTCATCGACAAAATTTTGCTGCGTTTGACGCTTGCAGGCGCGATCTACATCACCTTTGTGTGCTTGGTGCCTGAATTCCTGATCCTCAAGTACAACGTGCCGTTCTATTTCGGCGGTACGTCTTTGTTGATTATTGTGGTGGTCACCATGGACTTCATGGCCCAGGTGCAAAACTACCTCATGAGTCAGCAGTACGAATCGTTGCTCAAAAAGGCCAACTTCAAGATGGCTCCAGGTGGCTGATTGGGCGCATGGCGAAGGACGATGTCATCCAGATGCAGGGAG
>JALRAA010000178.1 GCA_023262645.1 Burkholderiaceae bacterium | reverse complement strand
CTGGTCAAAATCAAATCGTGGTGTTCGCACGCGTTTTGAAACGCCATTTGGGTTTGCTGCAAGTTGTCCGGCAATATTCCAAGATCAGAAACCTCGCAGCCCAATCGCTTTAGCAAGGCTTTTAAAAAGAACCGATTAGAGTTGTAAATAGAACCGGGAGGCATTTGCGCAGGTGCTATTTCGCCTGGCATGACCAATTCATCGCCCGTCGAAAAAAGCGCCACTCTAGGCCTTTTGAAAACATTCAAACTGGCCCGACCGACACTGGCTGCCAAACCGATCGACGCCGGATTCAACACCTGTCCTTTGGACAATATGCCAGCATTCAAAGAAATGTCTTCACCTTGGTGTCGGATGCATTGCCCGAGTTTGGGTTCTGCGCGAATGTGAATTCGGCCATCAGGCAATGCTTCACATTCCTCTTGCATCACCACCGTGTCCGCGCCTAAAGGAACGGGTGCGCCGGTAAAAATTCTGTCGGCGTGGCCTTGTTTTAATTTTTCGGGGAAGTGTCCGGCTGCAATCCTTTGCCCAGCCTGCAAAATACCTTTGTGGGATAAAAAATCTGCGTAGCAAAAAGCATAACCATCCATGGCGGAGTTATCGAATCCAGGCACCTGTATCTCTGAATAAATGTCTTCCGCCAAAACACGTTGGTCGGCATCAAACGTAGACACCAATTCAACAGCAGGATGAGAAGCCGAAAACCGCAGGATGTTTTCCAGCGCAAGGTCTAAAGAAAGTAATGCAGGCTTGTTCATTGCAATAAATAGGTGGTTGAGTTCAAGCGCAGTGTTTTGCAATAAAGCTTTTAACCAATGGGGTATTTGCGGGCATGGCTTCGAAGCGCAATGCAGATGTCTCCAAATGTTTGAATTTGTCAGGTATCGGCGGGGCTATGCCTATGGCCTCGTGTATGACATCTGAAAATTTGATGGGTAAAGCGGTTTCAAGCACGACCATGGGAATACCAGGCTCGACAAATTGCCTGGCAACATTCAGGCCGTCCGCGGTGTGCGGATCAATGATTTCGCCCAGTGACTCAAAGCATGCTTGGATGGCAAGCAAACGTTGCGCATGGTGACTGTGACCGCTGACGAATCCGTATTTCTCACGAATTTGCAAAAACTCAGGATGGTCAGCGAGCGAAAACTCCCCTTTGGTCTGCAATTGCGTTGAAAACAAATTCGCGGTTTGCTCGGAATCGCGTTGTAGCAAATCAAAAATAAAACGCTCAAAATTGCTGGCTTTGGAAATATCCATTGAAGGGCTTGATGTTTCATAAGTGCTCATGCTGTCACGCACTTTGTACAAACCCGTTTTGAAAAAATCATCCAAAACATTGTTTTCATTGGTAGCAACCACCAATTTGGAAACGGGAAGGCCCATCATCTTCGCGACATGGCCTGCGCACACATTGCCAAAATTTCCGCTGGGAACAGAAAAACTCACCCGCTGTGTGTTTCCATTGGTTGCTTGAAAGTAGCCTGCAAAGTAATACACCACTTGGGCCAGTAATCTGGCCCAGTTGATGGAATTGACTGTTCCAATGTTGTAAGACTTTTTGAAATCAAGGTCAGAGGAAACCTCTTTCACAATGTCTTGGCAATCATCAAACACCCCCTGGATGGCAATATTGAAAATATTCGCGTCCATGAGGCTGAACATTTGCGCTTTTTGAAATTGGCTCATCCGGCCATCGGGGCTCGTCATGAAGACCCGCACGCCCTTTTTCCCACGCATGGCGTATTCGGCAGCGCTACCCGTATCGCCGGAAGTCGCTCCCAAAATATTCAGCTCTTGGTTTTTTCTGAGCAGTTCATATTCAAACAAATTGCCCAGCAATTGCATCGCCATGTCTTTGAAAGCCAAGGTAGGCCCATTGGACAACGCCAAAATGGAGATGGTGTCATCTAGCTTGCGAAGTGGTGTGATCAACCGGTGACCAAACACATCTTCGGTATAAGTTTTGGTGCATAACGCCAGAAGATCATCGTGAGGTATGTCGTCGATATACAAACTCAAAATCTCAAAAGCCAAATAGGCATAACCTTTGTTGAAGTAAATTTCTCGACAACGCTGCAAATCATCTGCGAGAAGTTTCGGATAAGTTTCAGGCAGATACAGACCGCCATCAGGTGCTAAGCCTTCCAGCAATATTTCACAAAATTTCTTTTTGACTGAATGACCTCGGGTAGAAATATAAAACATCAGTTGAAGTCTTCCTTGCGAATACGCACCACCGGCATGAGCACAGTGGGTAATTTTTGAATTTTCGCCATGGCCTGATTCATCACGCCCTCTTTGGCTTCGTGCGTCAAGATGATGAGTTCGGTTTGCTTGCTGGTGGTGTCTGCAGGTTGTTGCAGCATGGCATCCACACTGATGCCGTGTTCAGCCAAGATGCTGGTGATGCTGGCCAACACCCCCGATTGGTCAGCAACGGCAATTCTCAGGTAGTTGCATGTGATCACTTCTTCGATCGTCAACATATTGGGCGAATCGATAGATTCCGTTTGAAACGCCAAATGCGGAACGCGGTGCGTCACATCGGTGGAAACTGTTCTGGCGATATCCACCAAATCTGCAATCACAGCGCTCGCCGTGGGCTCACCGCCCGCACCTTTGCCGTAATACATACTCGTGCCCAATGCGTCGGAATGAACCATCACCGCATTCATAGCGCCTTCAACATTGGCAATCAAAGAACGTTCAGAAATCAAACACGGATGCACCCGAACTTCGACACCCTGTTGTGTGCGCTTGGCTATACCTAGCAATTTGATGCGATAGCCTAATTGGGCAGCGAATTGCATGTCTTTGGATTGAAGCTGTGAGATACCTTCAATATGCGCTTGGTCAAAAGGAATGGGAATGCCATAGGCAATGGCCGCGAGCAAACTGCATTTGTGGGCGGCGTCGACTCCTTCAATATCGAAGGTGGGATCCGCCTCGGCGTAGCCAAGCGCCTGTGCTTGTTCTAGCGCTTGCGCAAATGTCCATGATTTTTCATGCATCTGCGTCAATATGAAATTGGTCGTTCCGTTGATGATGCCGGCGATCCATTCGATGTGGTTGGCAGACAAACCTTCCCGCACAACTTTGATTATCGGAATACCACCTGCTACGGAAGACTCAAAGCCCACCATACAAGTATTTTTTCTAGCCAATTGAAAAATTTTCTCGCCGTGTGTGGCCAATAAAGCTTTGTTGGCCGTGACAACGTGTTTGCCAGTCTCTAACGCTTTTGACACCACATCAAGTGCAAACCCATATCCACCAACCAACTCAATCACCACATCAATGTCATCACTAGAAATGATCTGGCTAGCATCAGAAACAACGGCGCAATCGGCATCCACCACAGCTTTGACTTTTTCAGTGTCTAAATCGGCAACCATACGGATCTGCAATGCCCGCCCTAAGCGCCTTTGAATTTGGTGTTGATTGCGCTTGAGAAGCTGGTAGGTGGCACTGCCTACTGTGCCAAAACCAATCAATCCGATTTGCAAAGGTTTCAACATGTCGGGTTCTTCCGGTAGGCGTCTAAAAACTTGGCGATGCGGTTGATGGCAACACGAAGTTCATCTTCGTGCGGCAAGAAAACAATACGGAAATGGTCGGGGGTCGGCCAATTGAAGCCTGTTCCCTGAACCAAAAGCACTTTGGTGTCTTGCAACAACTCATTGATGAATTGCTGATCGTTTTTGATGGGGTACATCTTTGGATCAAGCTTGGGAAACATATACAAAGCTGCTTGCGGTTTGACGCAAGTCACACCTGGAATAGCGGTGATCAATTCATAAGCAAGATCACGCTGACGACGAAGTCTGCCACCGGGTTTGATCAGGTCAAGAATGGTTTGATAGCCGCCCAGCGCCGTTTGAATGGCGCTTTGGCCTGGCACGTTGGCGCACAAACGCATCGAAGACAGCATGTTCAGCCCCTCAATGTAGTCTTTGGCAGGTTTTTTATCGCCAGAAACAATCAGCCAGCCAGCACGATAACCACACGAGCGATAACTTTTCGACAGCGAGTTAAACGTCAAAGTCAACACATCTTTGGACAAGCTTGCGATGGCGGTATGGTGCACATCGTCGTAAAGCACTTTGTCGTAAACCTCATCTGCAAAAATGATCAGGCCATGTTCTCGGGCCAGTTCAACAATA
>JALRAA010000177.1 GCA_023262645.1 Burkholderiaceae bacterium | reverse complement strand
ATGATCAAGTGCTGGCGTTCTTGGGCATGTATCTGGTGGCCATTTTGAAACACGCGATCGGCCAACACGCACCCAGAAATAGCGTCATCAAAGCCGACAAACTCGCGCATCACGGGTGTGGTGATGGCAATTTTGTAGCCGCTGATATGGGTGTGGTGTTGGCTGGCAACCGATTCAACCAACGCGTCTTGGGTGGCATAAGCCTGCATCAGTTCCACAGGGGCCAGGCTCGGCGGTAAGCCGGTGAACACCACCCCTTGCTGTTGTTGCCTCAACAACTCTTGCGCAGCCTGATACGCACCGGACCACGCCGGTTTTTGCAAATGGGACATCAGGTGTCAGGGGATCCGGGTGGACTGCCAAGACACGTATTGCATCGCACCATCGGATTTTTTCCAGACGCTGTGAAACCGCAAAGGCACGGTCACGTCTTTGCCATTCACGCGCACATCGTATTTACCGTTGCCAGTCAATATGGCGACACAACCAAAGGTACGCACCTCGACATCGGTTTGGGTCATGACCTTATAGACCACCGCCCCCGAGCGCATGGACTCGATATATGACTGCTTGGTGTCCACCACAGAGCTGGAGTGCACATACACCAGGTCGGGAGAAAAGATTTTCTCCATGGCAGCAAAGTCGCCGCTGGTTTGTGCAGCATGGCGCATTCGTTCAGCATTCAAGGCTTCATCTGCACTGACAGGTTCGCATGAATCAGCCAGGGCAAAAGGGCTGAAACACAAGCCCATCGTTAAAGCAAGCAGCAAACGAGAAATGAAACGGGACATGCTGACCTCCTGAAAGTTGTCAAATCATCATACGCAGTGAACACGGCAAGCCTATTGCCAGATACCCGTATATGTCGCTTGAACGCGGCGCTTGGCAAGGCACGACACAGTGCTCACCGCATGAGCCTAGGGTTTCTATGTAGATCAACCGACTGGGTGGGGTTGTATGTTATCAGGAGGTATGTTTGATCACACGAAAGTTTCCATATGCATCTGGCCTCTTTGTTGATCCGTCTCTGGATGGTGTCGTTGTTGTGCGCCGTTTCTCTGCCCGCGCTTGCCCAACAAAAATTGAAATGGGCGCATGTGTATGAGGCCACTGAGCCCTACCACACCGAGTCCGTTTGGGCCGCCGAGGAAATCAAAAAACGATCCCAAGGAAAGTTTGATATCCAAGTGTTTCCTGCGTCGAGTTTGGGCAAAGAGACCGACTTGAACCAAGGGTTGACATTGGGCTCGGTGGACATCATCATCAGCGGCCCGTCGTTTGCGGCACGCACCTACCCACGCTTTGGCATTGCGTATTACCCGTTCATATTTCGCGATGGCGAACACCTGCTGGCCTACGCCAAAAGCAGTTTGTTCCAAGAGATGGTCAACGAGTTTCGCCAAAAAACAGGCATACAAGTCACTGCCTACACATACTACGGCGCGCGCCACACCACCGCAAACAAAACATTCAACCAATGCGCGGATGTCAAGGGCTTGAAGATTCGGGTGCCTGACGCACCGGCCTACACCGCCACTTGGCAGGCTTGCGGCGCCAACCCCACACCGATTGCCTTCGCCGAGGTGTATTTGGCACTGCAAAACGGCACTGTCGACGCTCAAGAAAATCCACTCACCACGATAGAAGCCAAGAAATTTTTTGAGGTGCAAAAGTCCATCATGCTGACCGGTCATATTGTGGACGGTTTGATCACCATGGTGGCCCCGCATGTGTGGAGCAAATTGTCCCCTGCCGAGCAAAAAATGTTTGGTGAAGTCATGCAAGAGGCCGCTGCTCGCGCCTCGGCAAAAATCAAAAAGCGTGAAGCCGAATTGATTGAATTTTTCAAGAAGAAAGGCTTGAGCGTGGTGGAGGTCAACCGCAAAAGCTTTCAGGATGCGGTGCTTAAAAACAAACCGCTCGAAAGTATGAACCTGCAGCGCGCCGACTACGATCGGATCCAGGCGGTCAAATGAGCCAAGACGCGGACACACTCGCCAGCGCATTTGGCGAAGCAGACGAAGCGGTTGATTTGAGCGACGTGATGCCAGAGGCTTGGTTGGCGCTGGCGTTTTTTTGGCTATTGGGTTTGACGGTTTTTTACCAATTCATCACCCGTTATGTGTTCAACGACTCGGCAGCCTGGACCGAGGAAATCGCGCGATATTTTTTGATTGCCACGGTGTTTATTGGGGCAACCATAGGGGTGGCGAAGAACAACCACATTCAAGTCGATTTTTTCTATCGCTTCTTGCCCAAAAGCTTGGCCCGTGCCATGGCCTTGTTCATCGATATATTGCGCATTGCGTTTTTAGGTTGCGCCAGCTGGTTGACTTGGGAGTTGATGCAAAAGATGGGCAGCTATCAAATGACCATCGTCAATTTGCCCATGAACTGGGTCTATGGCGTGGTGTTGCTAGCGTTTGTGTTGATGACGTTGCGTGGCGTGTGGGTTATGCGACAGCACATTCGCCAAGGCCACAGCGTGCTTGAACAACCCGACAACCCGTGACGACGCCATGTTGAAAATTATTTTTCTTGTATTGCTCAGCGGTGGTTTACCCGTGGCCATGGCCATGGCGGCTGCATCCTTGATTTATCTGTGGATGAACCCGAGTTCACCCCCTTTTGTGGTGATTCACCGCATGGTGTCAGGCATCGACAGCTTTCCGTTGCTCGCCGTGCCATTTTTCATTCTCGCGGGCAACTTGATGAACACCTCGGGCATCACCCACCGCATCTATGGCTATGCACTTTCCTTGGTCGGTTGGCTCAAGGGGGGCTTGGGCCATGTGAACGTGGTGGGCTCGGTAGTTTTCGCTGGCATGAGCGGTACGGCGATTGCAGATGCCGCCGGTCTGGGCACGATTGAGATCAAGGCGATGACCGACCATGGGTACGACCCCGAGTTTGCGGTGGGCGTGACCGCGGCATCGGCCACCTTGGGGCCGATCATTCCACCGAGCTTGCCGTTTGTGATCTACGGCATGATGGCCAACGTCTCGGTGGGTTCTTTGTTCTTGGCCGGTATTTTGCCCGGCGGCATCATGGCGATATTGATGATGCTGACCGTCGCTTATTTCGCCCACAAAAACGGCTGGGGTGGCGATGTGGTGTTTGACTGGGGCAAGCTGTCCAAAGCCTTGACCGAAACCTTGGTCGTCATCGGTTGGCCATTGGTTATTTGGTGGCTGGTCACTGAATGGAATGCACCGGCGCAACTCACTGTGGTCGTGGGTTTGTTGGTTTTGTTTGCCGCAGACAAGTTGTTTCGCTTTCAGGCCGTTTTGCCGATCATGACGCCTGTGCTGTTGATCGGTGGCATGACCACCGGCGTGTTCACACCCACCGAAGGCGCGATCGCCGCCTGCGTATGGGCGTTGGTGTTGGGCTTGCTGTGGTATCGCACGCTCAACTTCAAACTGTTTGTGAAAATTTGCCTCGATACTGTGGAAACCACAGCCACTGTCTTGTTCATCGTGGCGGCTGCCAGCATCTTTGGCTGGATGCTGACCGCCACGGGCGTGACCGCCGCCATCAGCCAATGGGTGTTGGGCGTGACCGATCAGCCATGGCAGTTTTTGTTGCTGGCCAACTTGTTGATGTTGTTCGTCGGCTGCTTTTTAGAACCCACCGCAGCCATCACCATACTGGTTCCCATCCTGCTGCCCATCTGCAGACAACTGGGCATTGACCCGGTGCATTTCGGATTGGTGATGGTGCTCAACCTGATGATTGGTTTGTTGCACCCGCCGATGGGCATGGTGTTGTTTGTGCTGGCACGTGTGGCCAAGCTCAGCGTAGAGCGAACCACCATGGCCATTCTTCCGTGGCTGGTGCCGTTGTTAGGCAGCCTGCTGTTGATCACCTATGTGCCGGCCATTTCCCTGTGGCTGCCGCAAGTGATGTCGTCCACTTAATTTGCTATTGGCTTGCCATGAACCTGTTCATTCGACTTCATCCGAGCGACGACGTCGTCATCGCCCGCCAACAACTCATGAGCGGTGCGACCGTGGAAAACATCGCGGTGCGTGGCCTGATTCCGCCGGGCCACAAAATCGCCACCCGCGCCATCACCGCAGGCGAGCCCGTGCGTCGCTACAACCAAATCATCGGCTTTGCCAGCCAAGCCATCGCACCTGGCGAGCATGTTCATGTTCACAACCTCAATCTGGGTGAGAACAAGGGTGACTTTGCCCGCGACTATGCGTTTTGCGCCGACGTCAAACCCGCTGCGCCGCT
>JALRAA010000176.1 GCA_023262645.1 Burkholderiaceae bacterium | reverse complement strand
AAGCACCACAGGTACGCCATGTTGATGCGCCTGATCGACCATCACCGGCCAGACTTCGGTGTCGACCAAAAACCCTGCGCGGGGTTGAAAATGCCGCAAAAACCTCGCCACCATCTCCGGTGTGTCCCACGGCTGCCACACCTGCACATCGCCATCATGCAACAAACCCATGCCCTGCTCACGACCCGTGGCCGTGCCGTGCGTGAACACAAACTTCACACCCGGATGCGATTGGCGAATCGCGGCCACCAGTGTTTGGATGGCACGGGTTTCACCCAAAGACACCGCATGGATCCACACACCACCTGCGCTGGCAGGCAAGCTGTAGTAACCGAAGCGCTCTGAGACCGACACCCCATAAAGCGGCTCTTTGCGCGAGCGCAAATACAGTTTGAGCAACAACAACGGTGACAACACACGCATGACCCAGCCATAAACGAACAAGATCATGTTTGTCGCTCCGTGGCAAAAGCATGGGCTTGCAAACCATTGAGCCACGCATGCAATACCGATTCAGGCGCTGGACACGGCGTGTCAAACACGCTTTGCTGCCATGCGCAATCCAGAGGACCGGTGCGCCAAGCCGTGTCGAAGTTATACATTTGCACATGCGGCAAACCCAAGGCCACCGCAATATGGCTGGGCCCGCTGTCCACCCCGATAACGCCTGTGCAAGCAGCCAACGAACGGGTCAACGACAGCACGTCCCCGCGCGGCCAAACCACGGTGTTCGGAACCGCAGTTGCGATGGCTGCTGCGGTTTCGGCTTCTAGATCGTTGGATTGCGGGATGGCCAGTGCAAAACCGAGTTGATTCAATTGCAACCCGAGCGTGATCCAGTGCGCCAATGGCCATGTCTTGTCACGGCGAGAGGTGCCGTGCACCAACGCCACGGTACGGGGCGCGACATGCGGGTCAGGGGCGGTGAACAACGTCTGGCGCGGCTCTGTGCTTTGGGCATAACCCAATGCCTGCGCGCACACATGGCGAGCACGCTGCACCGCGTGGCTGCGCCAAGCGCAAGGCACTGCGATATCGGATACCCAACGCGTGGGCGCTTCGTAGGCCGAGCCTTGTGTGCGATTGGCCATGGCAATACGCTTGCCTTTGTCTGTCAATCGGGCCAAGCGAGCGATCCAAGCAGATTTGGTGAGGCCTTGTAAATCGATGACAGCGTCATAAGGATGGGCTTGCAGCTCTTGCACAAATGCACGCCATTCAACCCGGGTATGGGACGACCACCATTGTTTGCGCCATGCGCGCAGTCGACAGGCGATGACACGGTTGACTGCGGGGCACAAACGCAGCAGCGGTGCAAACCCTTCTTCCACCACCCAGTCGATCTGTATGCCTGGCAATGCGGTGTGCATGTCAACCGCTGCGGGCAGGCTGTGCACCACATCCCCCAAGGAAGACAGTTTGACCACCAGAACCCTCAATGCGCCGCCTCTTGCACCTTGGCATCCGGTTTGACACGCCGCAGCAAAGCCATCATGTCGGCTTCAATGCGCTGTAATGCCGCAGTGGTTTGCCCTTCGAAGCGAAGCACCAACACCGGTGTGGTGTTGGATGCCCGCACCAGACCAAAGCCATCGTCCCAGTCGATGCGAACGCCGTCTATGTCGCACAGCACCGGTTGATGTTCTGCGCTGGGTAAGCCTTGTGAAGATGCAAGCGCCAGCAACTCAGCGGTGACGCGGTGCGGTTCGCCTTCCTCGCAAGCCACATTGAGTTCAGGCGTGGACTCACTTCTTGGTAGGCTGTGCAACACCTGATTGGCATCTTCATGGCGACTGAGAATTTCTAACAACCGACATCCTGCGTAAGTGCCGTCGTCAAAACCAAACCAGCGTTCTTTGAAAAACACATGGCCGCTCATCTCACCACCCAAGGGGGAACCGATGGCTTTCATTTGGGCTTTGATCAGCGAATGTCCGGTCTTGAACATCAAGGGCACGCCACCGGCCTCGCGAATAAACGGCGCAAGTTGTTGCGAACATTTCACGTCAAACACGATGGTGCCACCCGGTTGCCGTGACAACACATCGCGCGCGAACAGCATCATTTGCCGGTCGGGATAAATGGTTTGGCCATCTCGGGTCACGATACCCAAGCGGTCGCCGTCGCCATCGAATGCCAAGCCCAACTCTGCATCGGTGTCATGCAAGGCGCGTATCAGGTCGCGCAAGTTTTCAGGCTTGCTCGGGTCTGGGTGATGATTGGGGAAATGACCGTCGACTTCACTGAACAATTCGATCACTTCACAACCAATGGCACGCAAAATCTGCGGAGCGGTGGCACCTGCTACGCCGTTGCCTGAATCGACCACGATGCGCATGGGACGGGCCAGTTGTATGTCTTGCACTATGCGCTCTTCGTAAGCTTGCAACACGAACACCGTTTGCACACGGCCTCCATCGCGCAACTGCCATGTTTCGTCCTGCATCATGTGTCGCAAAGCTTGTATGTCGTCACCGTAAATAGCGCGACCGGCCATCACCATTTTGAAACCGTTGTAATCCTTGGGGTTGTGGCTGCCCGTGATTTGAATGCCGCTTTCACACACAGTGCTGGCGGCGAAATACAACTGTGGTGTGGTCACCATGCCGACATCCAACACTTGTATGCCCGCTTGCACCAACCCTTGTATCAGCGCTTGCGACAAGTCGGGACCACTCAAGCGACCATCACGCCCCACCGCGACCTGTTGCTGGCCAAGGGCCAAGGCTTGCGTGCCAAAACTGCGGCCCAAGGCCACCGCCATGTCGGGATGCAATGCAACCGGTACCACGCCACGTATGTCATACGCTTTGAAAATGGAAGGCTCAATCATCATCCAAGGCATTGTAGAGGGCAGATGTTGCGCAAATGTGTATCAGATAACCGTGAAACCAGCACGCAAAATTTTCATAAATAATGCACACATGAACCCAAGCACAGCGTCTCCCCCGTTTACCCACAACCAATGGCTCATGCCGATACACACACCGCTTGGACCGATGACTTTGTTGGCCAACGAGCACGGTTTGTGCGGTGCATGGTTTGAACACCAAAAACATTTCCCGAACTTGCAACACCTGCCATGGGGCCCCAGCCAATGCTGGTTGGTCAAAGCCAAGGCGCAATTGGCAGAGTATTTCGCAGGCACGCGACAACATTTTGAATTACCGCTCACGCCGATTGGCGGCACGGGCTTTCAGCACCAAGTGTGGCGAGCACTGGCCATGATTCCGTTTGGCAAATTCACCTCTTATGCGGATATTGCGCGCTTCATCGGCAAACCACAATCGGCTCGCGCCGTGGGCATGGCGGTCGGGCGCAATCCATTGGGCATTTTTCTTCCGTGTCACCGCGTGGTGGCCAGCAACGGTGCATTGACTGGCTACGCTGGCGGCATAGACCGCAAACGGGCATTGCTCAAAATCGAAGGCACCTTGTTGTGACCGCTGGCGTTCGATGGCAACGCTGGTTGCCGGAGTTTGTGGCGCTGGGCACCATTTGGGGATCGTCCTTTGTGTTCATGCGCATGGCTTCACAACAGTTCGGCCCTTGGACAACGGCCTGGTTGCGGGTCAGTATCGCTTTGCTGGTGCTGTTTCCCTGGCTGTTGTGGCGAGGCCAAAGCGGTATGTTGAAAACGCATTGGCGTGGGGTCATGGGCATGGGCGTTGTGAATGCTGCCATTCCCTTTTGCTGTTATGCGTTTGCGGTGCTGTGGCTCAGCACAGGCATGTCTTCCATCTTGAATGCGACCTCTCCGCTGTTTGGTGCTTTGATTGCTTGGGTATGGTTGGGCGAACGACCGAGTCATTGGCGGTTACTGGGTTTGGGCTTGGGTTTTGTGGGCGTGGGTTGGCTCGCGGCAGGTATGCCTGGCGGCTTGTCGTTTTCGGGCCAAGCCAATGGGTGGGCGGTGCTGGCCTGTTTATTGGCGACCACGTGCTATGGCTTGGGCACGGCGTATTCACAGCGCTATTTGCAGTCGGTGCCCGCGTTGACCATGGCAACCGGCAGTTTGCTGGGGGCTTGTGTGGTGTTGGCGTTACCGGGCATGATTTTTTGGCCTCAGCGCTGGCCTGACAGTTCGGCATGGTTGGGCTTGATGATGGTTGGTGCGGTATGCACAGGCTTGGCTTATGTGTTTTATTTCCGTTTGGTTGCGAAAACAGGTGGGGCGCGCACTCTGAGTGTGACGTATGTGATTCCGCTGGTGGCGAATGTGATTGGTGTTGTGCTGTTGGACGAA
>JALRAA010000175.1 GCA_023262645.1 Burkholderiaceae bacterium | reverse complement strand
TATGGTTTGCCAAGCATCAGGTCTCAAAACTTCTCTGAACGCGAAAGAGGCCATCCATCCGTTTTGGTCAAACAAATGCACCTGAGCCATGCTTGCAGCAGTGGGTAATTCGCTGGCTTGGGTACTTGCTTGACAAAATGCCAACGATCCCATGCGCAGTTCTCGCTTGTCGTGGCCATCCATCCATGTGGCAGATACGCCTTGACCCACATGTTCTTGCACATTTTGAACCATCGGCTTGGCAGGAAGCCGGTTGTCGATGTGTAGAACAGCTCTGGCAAACGGATGCCATGAATGCTCGGCCAGTGCAGCCGTCAAACTGACCAATTGTTGCAGTGCAGGTGTGTCCAATATGCTGATGCCTTGTTGATGCGCAGGAGTGAACAGATGTTGCAACTCCATGCGATCACTGGTCAACGTGCCGGTTTTGTCAAACACCACCGCATTCACATGCGATAGTGACTCCAATGACTGCACGTCACGCAACAAGACGCCTTGCCTGGCCAAATTACCTGCAGCAGCCAACATGGCAGAAGGTGTCGCCAACGATAACGCACAAGGGCATGTGACGATCAACACGGACACAGCCACCATGACGGCTTTGGCGGGTGAATCGCCCCAAGCCCACACCGCAGCGAGAACCGCCACCAACAGCACAGTGACAAGAAATGGTTTGGCAATTCGATCAGCCAAAGCAGCCAATCTGGGTTTGTGCAAGGAAGCGGTTTGCATCAACTTGACAATCGATGCATAACGTGTGGATTCACCCAACGCACTGACTCGCATGGTCACTGTTTCGCGCAAATTGTGTGAGCCGGCAAGAACGGCATCTCCGGGGCGTCTTTCAAGCGGTTCAGATTCGCCACTGAGCAAAGCCTCTTCCACCCATGTATGACCACTGAGCAATATGCCGTCTGCGGCAAACACTTCGCCGGGGCGAATTTGTAAAACATCGCCGGGTTTGACCATGGCCAAACCCACGGTATCGAATTCACCGTCTGCCCGTTGACGGTGGACTGCTTCCGGTAAGCGGTTAATCAACGCTTCCAGCGCACCTGCCGTGCGTTCACGCATTCTGGCCTCTAACCAACGACCGGTCAGCAAGAAAAAGACAAACATGGTGATGGAGTCGAAATACACCTCGTTGCCCCAAAAACCATCGGGCTGAAACATAGCGGCACTGCTCACCAAAAAACTGACCCATATTCCGATGGCGACAGGCAAATCCATGCTGATGGTGCCACGCTTTAAATCACGCCAAGCGGATATGGTGAATACATCTGCAGAAAAGAACATGACAGGCAATGTCAACACCCAGGCGGCCCATCGCAAAAGCGACAGCATTTCAGTGGATATATCGGTTGACACATAAGGCGGCAAGGCATACATCATCACTTGCATCATGCAAAAACCAGCCACTGCCCAGCGCCACAATTGACGTCTTACCTCAACTTGGCCTTTGGCACGGGCCACATGGTCGTTGGCCGGAACGGCCTCGTAACCGGCATCGTGCAATGCGTTTAGCCATTGGGACGGCTTCACCGTATCAGCCTGCCACACCACTTCCGCGCGGTGGGTGGCCCCATTCACAGTGACTTGTCTGACACCTGGCACAGCACGCAATGCCTTCTCGACATTCAGCGCGCAGGAACCACAGTGCATGCCTTCAACCACCACCTGCGACTGCCAGACACCGTGCTTTTTGTCAGCATCTTGTGATTCAGGGGTACGCACACTGAACGCTTCCCATTGGGAAGGATCGTCTAAAACAGCATAAGTAGTAGCCATAATTGAATCCTAAAGTGTTGTATGGCGAAAGGTATTGATTTAAGTCAATAGAAGGTGACCTAGCTACGTGTCGCTTGCGTTGTTAAAAGGTATGGACAACAACTTTTGATTGATAATGTTTATCAATTAATTAACAACCTATGGCCAAGGAAATAGCATGGAGTCTGTGATCTCTTTTTCAAACATCATCTACTTGGTTTTGGCGGTACTTATCGTCACTGCCCTGAAATCTGCCATCAGAATCGTCCCGCAATCCGAAAATTGGCTGGTTGAACGCTTGGGGAAATACAACCGAAAAATGGAAGCCGGACTGCATGTGCTCATTCCATTCTTCGAGACAGTGCAACATAAGGTGCCCATCCAAGAACGCCAACTCCCCCCAAAGCCGATCAATGCCATTACCTTAGATAACGTCACGATATCAATTTCATTGGCTGTGCTCTACCGAATTGCTGACGCCTCCAAAACCATGTATCGCATCTCAAATGTGGATGATGCCATCATGACCATCGTCAATGGTACGGTGCGAAGTGTGATCGGAAAAACGGATCTGGATGGTGTTCAATCCAATCGTCGGCATTTGTCAGATGAAATTGAAGAAGACCTCAAAGCTGTGTCAGATGAATGGGGAATCGTACTCACCCGCGTTGAAATCTTAGAAGTTGATGTTGACATGGAAACCAAACAGGCCATGCAATTACAACTGAATGCAGAGCGCAACAGACGTGCATTGGTGCGTGAAGCTGAAGGCAAAAAGCAAGCCACAGAACTTGATGCAGACGCTCAGTTGTATGCCGCACAAAAACAAGCCGAAGCCATGAAAATTCGGGCCGATGCTGAAGCATACGCTGTCAATGCCGTGGCAAAAGCAATCACCTCAGGGGGCGAAAGTGCCGTAGCGTTTGAAATCAAAAAAATCCAAGCCCAAGCGGTGCAAGAACTCTCAAAGGGATCAAACGCCAAAATCGTGTTGGTTCCTACCGATGTGCTCAATAGTTTGAGCGGTACATTGGGCCGGCTTGCCGACCGGATTTAAACCATGGACGCCTATCAAATTTCTTTGATAATCAGTTTTATTCTTGCCATTGCTGAAGTGATGACACTCTCTTTCATCTTGCTGGGTTTCAGCCTAGGCATGTTGGCTGTATCGGGGGTGCAATATATATTCGATGGCTACAGTTTGAACAGAGATGTGATGGTATTTGCTCTGGTGTCAGTGGTCAGTTTCTTGGTGATAAGAAAACTGTTTAAAAAGAAATCAGACCTAAAAATGTTGGCAGAAGACGATATCAACCAATATTGATTTGGCAAGAAAACTTCAAATACATTCACTCAGCGCGGAACACACAGCAATTTCTTATAGCGAAAGCTTGGTTCTGAAGCATAAGTGCATTGCCCGTTGGCGTAGATTTCAACAGCGGCAATATCGTCAGCAGTTAGAAAAAACCGCACATCGTTTGTTCCACATTCATTTTCAACACATCCCTGTGAAACGATCAGGTCTTTTTTAGCCGGCTCAAACGGCCCACATACTTCAAGTCGCTCTGTAGCCTGAGCCTGTATTTCGGGGGGCAATTTGTTCCATATGTGTTCTTCAAATGCTGAAGACGTCGCTGAGGGTTGCTCACCCGGAAAATACGCAGGGCAACTGACCCCCGTCAGCAATTCGAATGGAGTGAGTGTTTGAACTTCTTGTTCAACCTCGAGTTCATCAGTGGGTGGGGTATGGTCAGATGCATTTTCTACCTCGCCAATCTGCTCCGTCCAAGGCGGATTGATGGAAGACAAATTCGCCATCAATTGCTCAACTGGAATACGCGCCCATTCACTGCCTTGGCTCAAAGGAATGGTGACAATAGAAATCAAACTACCCAAGCAAACAAATACCAATGCAGGGATCGTGTGAGACATATCGCTGCTGGAAGACGAACCTTCAGTTGAAATATGCAGTGCAGGCGAAAAAGTGCTTTTATCCAAGACCAAGGAAGGCGCTTTGATTTGATTAGAAATCAGCGTAGGCCCGGGCTTGACAACAAAATGCAATGACGGAGAGGTACTCATTCAGGGGTGAGCCTTGTGGGCGTCCAAAATAGCCGTGAATATTTGGGTGATTTCTTCCAATTTCTTTTCTGAAATTTCTTGACCTTCGATGATGGAACGTTTGAGAGTCATTTCGTATGCGGTGTCTGTGACTTCATTCACGCCGATGGTCAACTCTCGATTGAGAATAAATACCAAGATGGCAACCACTACACCGAGCAATGTCAATCCTATGGTCCATTGCGTTTCATGCATTTGACCAGCAGCGTAAGCACCCGCCGCAAATAACAAAAACCAAAATAACGCCTTTTTCCAAGGCCGAACCGTACCAAAATAAATTGAACTGACAGAATGAATTGGCATGATGACTTTTGTAAAACCGAAAATACTGCTGGACTCGTAATTCACCTTGTCGTAGAGAATGCGTAAACAAAAA
>JALRAA010000174.1 GCA_023262645.1 Burkholderiaceae bacterium | reverse complement strand
CTTGAACGACACCCCGCGCCAATACCTCAACCGCCTCTCTGACCTCCTATTCGTCCTCGCGCGCGTGCTCAACCGCATGCACGGCGGCGACGATGTCTATTGGAAAAGTGAACGCATGAAAGCCGCTGGCGCATGAAATGGCGGTGTGTGTGGGTGCTGGTGGGGGTCTGGTTCAACGCCTCGATCGCCAGCGCGCAGCCGCTGCTACTGGCCATGGCCAACCCCGCTGCAGTGGCGTGCGCTAGCGCGGGCGGCATATCGCTGAAAACCTACGACAGCAAAGGCGAACACAGCATGTGCCAATTGCCCTCAGGTCAGGTCTGCGAAGAATGGGCTTTTTTCAAAGGCGAATGCCCATCGTCTGACAGCGCCCCATCAACGCCACCGGCAAAACCGGCGGCGCCCAACACGGCCAACGACCATTCATTGGGGTCAGGTTCCAATTGATTCACTGAAGCCCGAACAGGCGAGGGTGTTTTTTTCGAGCGATCAGCGCAGAAAAAAATCGCACCGGACGGGTCGGTCTAAGCGTGCCTTCAATGGCAGAAACGCCAGCCTCTAACAGACGGGTCTGTCTAAGCGTGTCTTAAAAGAAGTGTCAACCCCTGGGCGCCAACACCGACAACGTCAACCTTGACACACAACTGGTGCGCCCCTGGTCATCGGTCATGTCGATTTGCCAGACATGGGTGCTGCGCCCGATGTGCACCGGCCGGGCAATGCCGTTCACCCAGCCCTCGCCCACACCGCGTATATGGTTAGCGTTGATGTCCAAACCGACGATGCGGTGTCCCACCGGTGTCGAGTAATCCGCGCCGCACGAGCCTAAGGTTTCGGCCAGCACCACATTGGCCCCGCCGTGGATCACACCATAAGGTTGGCGGGTTCGGTGGTCTACAGGAATGCGACCACGGATGAAATCCGGGCCGATTTCGATGAACTCAATGCCCAATCGATCGGCAGCGGTGTCGATATGGGTGGTGGTCAAAATTTCTGTGCTGATGGGTTTGGTCCAAATCGCCATGACAATGGGTTTCCTTCTGTGTGAAGCGGCATCTTAGTGGCCGAGCGCACCGTGCTTCGCCGCAGTCGCATCCTGATAACCTTCCATCCATGAACACTTCCCCCACCACCCCGCCGCCGTTCGTTCCGCAAATTCGCTTGTACCAACAATGGTTGGCCGAGCACCGGCAATTGCATTTCGACGATTACCAAGCCATGTGGCATTGGTCTGTCACCCATTTGGAAGATTTTTGGCAGTCGGCA
The DNA here is from genome assembly GCA_023262645.1 of Burkholderiaceae bacterium. Lineage (GTDB taxonomy): Bacteria > Pseudomonadota > Gammaproteobacteria > Burkholderiales > Burkholderiaceae_C > Limnohabitans. The sequence continues at coordinate 3,039 of JALRAA010000174.1, read as the reverse complement.
TGGGATTACCTGGATTTGCAGTCGCCTACACCACACCAATGCGTGCTCGAGCGCAACACCATGCCGGGTGCACGTTGGTTTGTCGGCGCGCAGGTGAATTACGCGCAGCAGGTGTTGCGCCATGTCGATGCCGCCCATGCCGCCGGCATGCCCGCCATCATCGGCAGCAACGAACGCGGTCAACGGCGTGAGTTGTCTTGGCCCGAATTAAAACGCCAAGCCGCTGCACTGTCATTGCATTTGCAAGCGCAAGGCGTGCAACCCGGTGACCGGGTCGCGGCGTATTTGCCCAATATTCCCGAAACCATGGTGGCGTTTTTGGCCGTCGTCAGCATCGGCGCCATTTGGAGTGTGTGCGCCCCCGACATGGGCACCCATGCAGTGGTGGACCGTTTCAAACAAATCACGCCCAAAGTTTTGATCGCGGTCGATGGCGTGACTTATGGCGGCAAGGATTTGGAGCGCCACAGCGTGGTGGCTGAATTGCGCCAAGCCTTGCCCAGTGTGCAACATGTGGTGATTTACCGCAACCTGGGCGATCAGCCCGATGTGCCGCACAGCACCGACTGGCAACACATCATGCAACGCCATGACGAGGCGGTACAAGCATTCACGCCCATGTGGATGCCTTTCAACCACCCGCTGTGGATCGTGTATTCCAGTGGCACCACGGGCTTGCCCAAGCCCTTGGTGCACGACCATGGCGGCACCATGCTCAACGGCATGGCACACAAAAATTTGCATTACGACGTGGCCTGCAGTTACGAGCCCAATTCATGGGGCGAGCGTTTCTTGTGGTATTCGTCCACCGGCTGGGTGATGTGGAACGCGCAGCTCAGCGGCTTGCTGAGCGGCACCACCTGCGTGATTTACGACGGCAACCCGGGCGGTACCAAAGAGCGACCCGATTGGGGCGTGTTATGGCGTTATGCCGCCAGCGAGAACGTGACATTTTTTGGCGGCGGCGCGGCGTTCTTCACCAACTGCATGAAAGCCGGTGTGCAACTCCACACCATAGCGGGCTTGCACAACATCCGCGCGTTGGGTACCACCGGCTCGCCTTTGAGTGCCGAGGTGCAGCAATGGGGAACCACGCAATTCCATCAGGTCTATGCCACCGCCGGCAAATCGCCAGAAGACATTTGGTGGTGCAATATTTCTGGTGGCACCGATGCCGGTGCCTATGTCGGCGGACACCGCGAACTGCCCATGGTGGCCGGTGAAATGCAATGCCGTTTTCTCGGTGTCAGTGTGGAGGCTTGGAACGAGCAAGGTCAGCCGGTGATCAATGAGGTAGGCGAATTGGTGGTGACCCAACCCCTGCCCTGCATGCCGCCGTTTTTCTGGGGTGACACCGACAGCCAGCGTTACATCGGCAGCTATTTTGATACCTTTCCTGCTGGCCAAGGGCGGCGCCCAGGCGGTGGCGATTTACCACCAGACGCCGGTTCGGTGTGGCGCCATGGCGATTGGTTGAAGATCACGCCCGAAGGTCGTGCCATCATTTACGGGCGCAGCGACGCGACCATCAACCGCTACGGTTTGCGCATGGGCACGAGCGAGTTGTACAGCGCGGTTGAAGCTTTGCCTGAAGTGCTCGACAGCATGGTGGTGGATTTGGAATATTTGGGTAAAGAAAGTTACATGCCGTTGTTTGTGGTGCTGCGTGCTGGCGTGGTGTTGGACGATGCATTGCGCGCACGCTTGAATGGCGCGATTCGCACCGCGCTCAGTCCACGTTTTGTACCCAACGATATTTTTCAAGTCGCCGAAATTCCGCGCACCTTGTCAGGCAAAAAACAAGAGCTGCCGATCAAAAAACTGATGTTGGGCCAACCGGTAGAAAAAGTGTTGAACCGCGATGCCATGGCCAACCCCGCTTGCTTGGATTGGTATATCGCGTTGGCGAAAAAGCATTTGGCGAACTTCGGTTAATTGGGGTCAGGTTCCAATTAATGAATTAATTGGAACCTGACCCCAATTAACGAACGCAAGCGCCGGGGTTTAACATCTACTGTTCAGTCATCAGCAAAGCCACTCGGAGTATTCATGGCCAAGACCGCATTTCATTGGAACGACCCGTTGTTGTTGGACCAGCAATTGAGCGAAGACGAACGCATGGTGCGCGAGGCCGCCCATGCGTATTGCCAAGACAAATTGTTGCCGCGCGTGACCGAAGCTTTTCGGCATGAAAAAACCGATGCCCATATTTTTCGTGAAATGGGCGAACTGGGATTGCTCGGCCCCACCATCCCCGCGCAATACGGCGGCCCTGAACTCAACTACGTTGCGTATGGACTGATTGCCCGCGAGGTCGAGCGTGTGGATTCGGGTTACCGTTCCATGATGAGCGTGCAATCGTCTTTGGTGATGTTGCCGATTTTCGAATTTGGCACCGAAGCACAGCGCGAAAAATATTTGCCCAAGCTCGCCACCGGCGAATGGATCGGCTGCTTTGGCTTGACAGAGCCCGACCACGGCTCTGACCCGGCCAGCATGGCCAGTCGCGCGCACAAAGTCAAAGGCGGCTACAAACTCAGCGGCAACAAAATGTGGATTTCGAATTCACCGATCGCCGATGTGTTTGTGGTCTGGGCCAAAGAGGTGAGCGAAGCGGGCGCACTGGGGCCGATTCGAGGTTTTGTGCTGGAAAAAAACATGGCCGGTTTGAGTGCGCCGGCGATTCACAGCAAAGTCGGATTGCGCGCTTCCATCACCGGTGAAATCGTCATGGACGGTGTGTTTGTTCCTGAGGAAAACGCATTTCCTGAAGTGCAAGGTTTGAAAGGCCCGTTCACCTGTTTGAACAGTGCGCGTTACGGCATAGCCTGGGGCGCGTTGGGCGCGGCCGAAGATTGTTTTCACCGCGCGCGGCAATACACCTTAGACCGCCAGCAATTTGGCAGACCGTTGGCCGCCAACCAGTTGATTCAGAAAAAAATGGCCGACATGCAAACCGAAATCGCACTCGGCTTGCAAGCCTGTTTGCGTTTAGGTCGCATGAAAGACGAAGGCAGCGCATCGGTTGAAATCACTTCC
>JALRAA010000173.1 GCA_023262645.1 Burkholderiaceae bacterium | reverse complement strand
GAATGGCAGCACGTATTGGTTATTCCTGCTGCCCATACTTTGGCGAAACAAACTGACATCACATTACAAGATTTGGCACAAGAACCCATCATCACTTACCACCCATCGTTCACTGGTAGAACACGCATCGATAAAGCGTTTGCAGCCAAACATTTAAGCCCGCGTATTGCGCTGGAAGCAATTGACTCCGACGTGATCAAAACCTATGTACGGTTAGGACTCGGTGTTGGCATAGTGGCCGAGATGGCTGTACGCGAAACTTTAGACGACGATTTGGTGGTGCGTCCTGCTGGCCATTTATTTGGTTACAACGTGGCGCGAATTGCCTTCAAAAAGCAGGCGTATTTGAGACAGTTTGTGTATGAATTCGCCCAACTGCTCAACCCCGAATTGAATGCGGCGAGGATTGCGGAGTCGATGGGCAGTTGAATGGTCGATGAATCGACCGCTCCCACTGTGTTTAGCAACAACCCACATTGCTTACAGGCAGATATGCGCCTTAGCTGAAAAGCTAGCTCAGTGCGAAAGCTGAATCCACGCTTTTTCCAATCGCTTCACACTCACCGGCTGCGGCGTTCTCAGTTCCTGAGCGAAGAAGCTGACCCGCAGTTCTTCTAATAGCCATCTGAACTCCAACATGCGCGCATCGGTCTGTCCTTTGCGCTCGGCCACCAGCCGCCAATATTTTTGCTCCAGCGGTTTGAGTTCGGCCAATCGAATTGCATCCCGTGCTGGATCGGCGCGGTATTTTTCTAGACGCAGACTGATGGCTTTCAAATATCGCGCGACATGTTGCAACTGCGGCCACGGGGTGGTGGTCAAAAAGTTTTTAGGTAGTAAGCGTTGCAGTTGCTGGGTACAGTCGGCGGTGGCATCTAGCGCATTTTTCGTGTCTTTGATTTTTCGCTGCGCCAGCGCAAATTCAATCAGCACGCCGGATGCCAGTCGGGCCACTTCATTGGCAATCAGCGTCAAACGTCCGCGCCCTTCTTCTGTGCGCCGCTTAAAACTGGCCTCATCGCTTGGCAAGGGGTCGAGTAAAAACGCGCGGTCCAGTGCCACGTCGATGATTTGCGCTTTCAGCTCATCGGCACTGCCCAACGGCATGAAGGCCACAGCCATTTTTTGCAGGTCCGGAATATTTTTCTCCAAGTACTTCAATGCATCTTTGATTTGCAGCGCAAACAAACGGCGCAAACCAGCGCGGTTCTTGGCGGCGGCGACGTCGGACTCGTCAAACACTTCAACGCTGACTGCATCACCCATATCGACCAGCGCTGGAAAACCAATGAGGCTTTGTCCACCTTTGCTGATCTCCATCAGTTCGGGCAGTTCGCCGAAGGACCAGGTGGTGTATTTTTGGTTCAAGAAATTGGGGTCAGAGAAATTGGAGAAATTGGGGTCAGAGACCGATTTTGAAAAATCGGTCTCTGACCCCAATTTCTCCAATTTCTCCTCAGTCGTGGCCAGCTTCAGCCCCGCCAAGGCCTGAAACGCACCTCGGGCTTTGGAGCCGAGTTCTGCTTTCAAAGCGCCCAGATTTCTGCCCTGGCCCAATTGCCGACCATGCTCGTCAACCACTTTGAAGTTCATGAAGAAATGGGCGCTGAGCATGTCGAGTTTGAAATCTGTCCGCTTGATGTCCAAGCTGGTTTCGTCGCGCGCTTTTTTTAGCAACACCTCGGTCAAGCCGCCAGTGCCAAACACCTCTGGTGCAGTCAACTCGTTAGCCAATCGCACCGCGTTCTCAGGCAGTGGCACAAAACGGCTGCGCGGTCGCTGTGGCAGGCTTTTGAGCAACGCCTGTATCTTGTCTTTCAACATGCCTGGCACCAACCATTCGGCGCGTTCTTCGCTGACTTGGTTGAGCACAAACAAAGGCACAGTCACGGTCACACCGTCTTTGGGGTCGCCCGGCGCATGCAAATACTCGGCTGCACAATCCACCCCGCCGAGCCGCAGCATTTTGGGAAAAGCCTGCGCAGTGATGCCAACCGCTTCATGGCGCATCAACGATTCGCGGGTCATCACCAAAGGTTCACTGCGCACACCGGCAGCATGGCGACGTTGTGTTTCGTCCTTGTACCAACGCTCTAGGCTTTTGCAATTGGCGATATCTGCAGGCAGGTTTTGTTCGTAGAACGCATGAATCATCGCGTCGTCCACCAACACGTCTTGACGGCGCGACTTATGCTCCAAGTCCATCACTTGCGAAATCAATTTTTTGTTGGCTGCCATGAAACCCAGCGAGGTTTGCCACTGCGCTTCCACCAGCGCTTGCTGTATGAATATTTGCCGTGCCAGCAACGGGTCGGCTTTGGCAAACGGCACTTTGCGCCCGCTGTACACCACCAATCCGTATAAGGTAGCGCGCTCGTACGCCACCACTTCTCCTTGGCGCGGTTCCCAATGCGGATCCAGCAATTGTTTTTTGAGCAAATGCGCCCCCACCCGCTCAAGCCACAGGGGCTCGATCTGGGCGAGGCCACGACCAAACAACCGCGTGGTTTCCACCAGTTCAGCACTGACCAGCCACTTACCGGGTTTCTTTTTCAAATGCACGCCAGGGTGACGGTAAAACTTGATGCCTCGTGCACCCAAGTACATGTCTTCTTCGTCCTGTTTGCAACCGATGTTGCCCAACAAACCACTGAGCAGTGCCACATGCAATTGTTCGTAACTGGCTGGCTTGTCGTTCATCGCCCATCGCTGCTCATTCACCACTGTCAACAGTTGGGAATGCACGTCGCGCCATTCGCGCCAACGCCTGATGTTGATGAAGTTTTGACGCAACAGGTTTTCATGCTGTCGGTTGGAAAGCCGCGCCGTCTCACCGCTGCCACCTCGCGAAGCTTCCAGCCATTCCCATAAACGTAAATAACCGCTGAATTCGCTTTTCTCGTCTTTGAATTTGGCATGGGCTTGATCGGCTTGGGTTTGGGCTTGCAATGGACGGTCGCGCACATCTTGCACGCTCAGCGCAGACGCAATGATCAACACCTCACGCAAGGCTTGTTGCTCTCTGGCAGCCAAAATCATGCGAGCAACACGTGGGTCCAACGGCAACTTGGCCAGTGATTTGCCAACCTCCGTCAGCGTGTGGTCGTCTGTGACCGCGCCGATTTCATTGAGCAACTGAAAGCCATCGGCAATGGCTTTAGGCCTCGGCGCCTCCAAAAAAGGGAATTCGGCCACTTCGCCCAAGCGCAGTGACATCATGCGCAAAATCACGCCCGCCAATGAACTGCGCAAAATTTCAGGCTCGGTAAATCGCGGTCTGCCGTTGAAATCTTTTTCATCGTACAAACGAATGCACACACCGTCCGCCACACGGCCACACCGACCTGCGCGTTGGTTCGCCGCCGACTGACTGATGGGTTCGACCAACAATTGCTCAACTTTGCTGCGGTAGCTGTAGCGCTTGACCCGCGCCAAACCGGCATCGATCACAAAACGTATGCCCGGTACTGTGAGCGAGGTTTCTGCCACGTTGGTGGCAAGCACAATGCGCGGTGCACCACCTGTTTCGAAAACGCGTTCTTGCTCTGCTTGCGTGAGACGCGCGAACAATGGCAACACGTCAACATGGCGCGTGTAAGCGTTGTGCGAAAGATGACCGCGCAAATGCTCGGCGGCTTCACGAATTTCACGCTCTCCGGGGAGAAAAACCAAAATATCGCCACGCAGCGCACCACGCCACAATTCGTCCACCGCATCCGCAATCGCGCTGCATACGTCGTAATCGCGGCTTTCCTCAAACGGGCGATAACGCATTTCCACCGGATAGGTACGCCCTGACACCATCAACACGGGTGCTGGCCCCTTGCTGCTGGCGAAATGCTGCGCAAAACGATCGGCATCGATGGTGGCCGATGTGATGATGATTTTTAAATCCGGGCGGCGTGGCAACAGTTGGCGCAGATAACCCAGCAGAAAATCGATATTCAAACTGCGCTCGTGCGCTTCATCAATGATCAGCGTGTCATAGGCCTGCAACAGCGGATCGGTTTGTGTCTCAGCCAACAAAATTCCATCGGTCATCAGTTTGACCGAGGCGTCTCGCGACAGCTTGTCCTGAAAACGCACTTTGTAGCCGACCACCTCGCCAAGCGGCGTTTTCAGCTCCTCAGCGATGCGCTTGGCCACCGACGTGGCTGCGATGCGTCTTGGCTGGGTGTGGCCAATGATTTGGCGGCGTTTGGGTTTGGATAAGTGGGGGTCAGAGCCCGATAAATGGGGGTCAGAGCCCGAGTTTTGCTTCGCAAAATCGGTGTCTGACCCCCATTTATCGGTCCAAGATTTATTCC
>JALRAA010000172.1 GCA_023262645.1 Burkholderiaceae bacterium | reverse complement strand
GCGACAGCCCCCTGGAAAACCCGTGGGAGAGTTGCTGAGGTTTCCAGCCCAACGCCCACCTAGGATGCCTTTGGAGCGCGGAAGCAGAACTCTTCCCAACTTGCTACAGTCTGTGCAAAACCTGTGGAAGATTCGGTGCCATTCCCAGCCTGACACCCGCCTGGTGATCATGTTTCCGGCTGCATTGCAAGCCATTTTCTGGAACTACTTCCGCTTGCCCATCGGGGCAACCGTTGGTGCGGTTTGCCTGATGTTGGCGGTGTCCATCTCAAGACCTGCTTCTTTCATGTGGTGGACTGACTATCCACTCAATTTGGTTTTGCCCGCGCAAATGATCGCAGGTGCGATCGTGATGGATGTGTTCTTGCTGGTTTTTCGAAATGCTTTGTTCACAGCCATCTTTGGCGGCTTTGCATTTGCTTTCATGTTCTATCCGTCCAACTACGCTATCTTTGCGCCGTTTTATGTTCCCGTCAGTCATCAGGGCATGATGGCATCCATGGCCGATCTGATCGGTTATGTCTATCCTCGATCTGCCACACCAGAGTACATCCGCATCATTGAGCGCGGAACATTGCGCACGTTTGGAGATTCAGCCAGCTGGGTGTCTGCCTTGTTCGGTGGGTTTATTTGCATCTTCATGCACTACGCGTGGTGGAAACTGGGTTTGGTGATGTCAACCATGAAGTTTTTACCGAACAACACCAAAGTCATGGCCTTGATGGGCGCCAAACCCCATCCATGAACCGAACCTAGCGACAAGGGGAACAACGTGTTTTTGATTCAACGATTACAAAAATGTTGGATGCTGTGCGTGGGTATGGCTCTGACAACAGGTTTTTTGAGTGAGCCAGCGATGGCTCATGGTGAGCGTTCACAAGAACCTTACTTGCGTACACGCACTGTGCAGTACTACGACGTTCACTTCGATAAAAAGTCCGTCAAGGTCAACGAAGACTTCACGTTGGTCGGTAAATTTCGTTTGATGGAGGATTGGCCGGATGCGGTCAGTCTGCCTGAAACAGTGTTCTTGTCTGCTTATTCACCTGGCCCCATGATCACGCGAGTAGAAAGCTATCTCAATGGCTTACCTGCGCGGCAATCTTTTTCTAAATTGGAACTTGGACGCGACTATGAATTCAAACTGGTGATGAAGGGTCGCGTGCCTGGAAGACACCATATCCACCCTTTGCTCTCTATTAAAGGCTCCGGCCCTTTGGTCGGGCCTGGTCAGTGGATTGAAGTCACGGGTAACAAGTCTGAGTTCGTGTTGCCCGTCACCGCGATGAATGGTCAAAAGATAGATAACCTCGAGTTCTACGGTATTTCGCGGGCGATGAAATGGTATGGAGTATGGATTGCATTGGCCGCGTTTTGGCTGGTGTTCTGGTTGGTCAGACCTTTGCTGCTTCCGCGCTGGATCGTGCTGCAAAAAGGCCGTGAAGATTTGCTGATCACGCCTCGCGATCTCACTGTAGGTATTGTTTTAGGGGTGGTCACTGTTGCCATCACCTTTGGAGGCTACTTTTATGCGACCAAAGAGTATCCCTATGTCGTTCCGTTGCAAGCGGGCACTGGGAAAGTCGATCCACTGCCCAAACCCAAAGCCGAAGTGGATGTGAAAGTGATCAAGGCCACCTATGACGTGCCTGGACGTTCCATGCACATCACGGCTCGCATGACCAACCACAGCAACGAACCGCTCTCCGTACTGGAGTTTTCCACGGCCAATTTGCGGTTTGTGAATTTGCAAGCCCCGGGTTCTGACAAAGCAGTCAGCGCGGACTATCCCCGCGATTTGGTAGCGAGAGACGGCTTGTCACTGTCTGACACCAAGCCCTTGGCGCCGGGAGAAACCCGCGATATCAAACTGGAAGCCAGCGATGCCATGTGGGAAGTTGAGCGGCTGGTGAGTTTTCTCACCGATGTGGACTCGAAATTTGGCGGATTGCTGTTCTTCGTTGACAAAGCGGGCAACCGAACATTGACAGAAATCAGCGGACCCATACTGCCCACCTTCACCGCTTTGTGAGATTGTGATGAAACAAGCCCTGCTTGGTTGGTGGTTGTGTTTGTGCGCAAGTTCGTCGTGGGCGCACGGTGGTTTGGCCATGGAACAAGACATGTGCAAACTCACCGTCGGCCCTTACATGATGCATTTCGCCGGCTATCAAGAAGACGCGCAACGAACTGAATTTTGCGAAGACATTCCCCACAAGGGCCCAACGATCATCGTGCTTGATGCCGTGGACTCTGCGTTGCGCGACATGCCTATCGAATTTCGCATTGTTCGTAAATCTGACGGCCCGATCGAATCAGCGCCCGAGGTTTTCAAACTGCCACCAGCGGTTTACCCCAAGGGTACGCTGATGATCAGACACGATTTCATGGATGACGGAGATTATGTGGGTTTGGTCTATGCGGGTGCAGACCGCAAACACGCCTCGGTTTTTCCCTTTTCTGTGGGTAAATCGGTTGGATACACCACTTATGTGCTTTTTGCGTTGGTATTGCTCTTGTTGGCAATCGGGGGCTACAAACTGGGTCGATCTCGGCTGCAAAAAGACATCGAACTGCAGAACCACCGAGAGGCTTGAATGTTCTCAGTGCGCCTACTGTCTTGCGCATTGCTGGGAATCTACAGCCTACTGCTGTCAGATGACGCTTGGAGCCATGCGCATTTGGTGGGCAGCGAACCCCCATCAAATGCAGTGATTGCACAAGTACCCAAACAACTCCGTTTGCGGTTTTCAGAACCTGTTGAGAAGTCCTTTACCAACATTCGCATCAAAGCAGATCAGCGCACTTTGAACCTGTTGGATTCCCAATTGCAATGGGATGACAGTGGCAAAAACTTGCAAATACAAATGCCAGACCACGCGCATGCCTTGGCTTATGAAATTGAGTGGTCATTGCTCGCCAAAGACGGGCATGCGGGCAAGGGTAAATGGGGTTTCAAAGTCAAACCCAAGTGATCGTGGATGCAGCAACCTTACTGAAAGCTGTTTTCACTTTAGGGCTGTGCTGGGCCTTGGGTTGGACTTGGCAGTTGCAATCAAGCAGTCACCCTTCAAATTCTTCGCTGAAGGCCTATGTACCCTGGACCGGTTGGTGCTTAGTAGCGTTGTCTGCATTGCAAATAGCACGCATGGCAGAGCGAATATGGGAGTGGACTTCGCTCAGCGACAGCGACCCCGCTCTTTCCATTCTTTGGCAAACATACAGCGGCAGGTTGCTTATTTTTCAAATGGTCAGTGTGTGGATGTCATTCTTAGTCTGGCTGAGTCTGCGTCACTCTGTCACGGCCAACCGCTTAATCATGGCAGGCTTGGTGTTTGCAATGGGTTGCAGCGCATTCGCAGGACACGCTGCCTCTGCCACCGAGACGTTTGTTCAAAGCGGTTCAGGTGTGCTTCATATTCTGCTTGCACAACTGTGGTTGTCAGGTGTATTGGGACTCGCGACTGCAGCCTGGCTTGATCGGTCTGGCGTGGTTCCATGGCGTCAATCACTTGGGGCATTTTCTCGCGCCGCATTGCCGATCATGGCATTGACAGTGATCAGTGGGCTGAGCATCGCTTCATGGAGTGTAGGCAGTTGGCCTGCTCTCTTTGTGACGCCCTATGGTGTTTGGTTGATGCTCAAAGTGACCGTGGTCATGGCGGTATTGTGGTGTGCTTGGAAGTTGCGGCAATGGTTGAGGCACACTGAAAGCCAGTTATCGTCTGGCAAATTTTGGATCGGTTGCGAGTTATTTTTCGCTGTCACTGTGTTGTGTTTGGCCAGTGTGCTCGCCTCTGCGGTGCCGGCTGCACACGAAAGCTTGACCTGGCCGTTTCCATTTCGCTGGGCTCCAGTTTTGTCATGGCGACAACATTGGGAGATCACTCTCGCGGGGCTGGCGGGGTGTTTTTTTCTATGCGTGATGGGTGTCTTGCTGGGTCGCCGCGCACGAGGGGTTGGTAACAACAAGATACGTTTGGCAAGCCTTTTCGCAGGCATCAGTGGCATAGGTCTTGGTCTATGGGCCATCGCGATTGAGGCTTATCCCACCACCTATGCGCATTCACCGGTCAGGCTGGATGTGACTTCCGTTTTGACTGGCCAACGCTTGTACAACATGCATTGCAACAATTGTCACGGCTTGCACGGTCATGGTGATGGCCCACTGGCCGAAGCCACGTCTGTGCGGCCCGCCAACCTGACAGAACCGCATGTCAGCTGGCACACGCACGGTGACATGTTTTGGTGGCTGAGCCACGGCAAGGGTCAGATGCCTGGATTTGAAAAGACCATGACCGATCAAGATCGGTGGCATTTGAT
>JALRAA010000171.1 GCA_023262645.1 Burkholderiaceae bacterium | reverse complement strand
GCATCGGCTATGGGCTTCATTCCGAAATAGTCTCCCCTTATTTATTGCACTACGGTACAGCAGAGCAAAAGAAAAGGTATTTACCTCTTTTGTCGTCTGGTGACATGGTGGGCGCGATCGCCATGACTGAGCCCTCAGCAGGCAGTGATTTGCAAGGCATCAAGTCCACCGCCATGCAGCAACCTGATGGCAGTTTTTTGCTCAACGGCAGCAAAACGTACATCACCAACGGATGGCATTCTGATTTGGTGATCGTGGTGGCGAAAACCCATCCAGCGGCAGGTGCCAAAGGCACCAGTTTGTTTTTACTCACGGCGGATACGCCCGGGTTCACCAAGGGCAAGCCCTTGCACAAATTGGGTTTGAAAGCCCAAGACACCTGCGAATTGTTTTTTGAGAACGTGCGCTTGCCGGCTGAGAGTTTGCTTGGCGGCCCTGATTATTTGAACCGTGGTTTTATTTGTTTGATGGAACAACTGCCTTGGGAGCGTTTGCAAATCGCCATTGGCGCCGTCGCCGCATCACAAGCGGCCATCCAGTGGACGCTGGACTTTGTCAAACAGCGTCAAGTGTTTGGCCAAGCGGTGGCTTCTTTTCAAAATACCCGATTCACATTGGCGGAGTTACAAACCGAAGTGCAGATTGCACAAGTGTTTGTGGACAAATGCACTGAATTGCTATTAGAAGACAAACTCGATACCGCCACCGCGAGCATGGCCAAGTACTGGACCACTGATTTGCAATGCAAGGTCATGGACGAATGCGTGCAGTTGCACGGCGGCAGCGGCTATATGTGGGAATACCCGATCACTCGGGCCTATGCAGATGCGCGGGTGCAAAGAATATATGGCGGGACCAACGAAATCATGAAAGAGGTCATCACCCGCAGCATGGGTTTGTCTAACAAATAAATGGCGCTTTACTCAGTGGATGGAAAGTGTGTGAAGCTCGAATACACCTTTGTCGCGATCGGCAAAAAAGAAGCGCAGAGTTTCTTTGACGGTGCGAAAAGCCAAGTCATCCCATGGAATATCTGCTTCACTGAATAAACGCGCTTCTTGCGTTTCATGTCCGGGATCGAAGTCCGGGCTTTGCAATTTCGCTCTGAAAAAGAAATGCACTTGGCCTACGCGTGGCACATCGATGATGGTGAACAGGGGTTGCATTTGAATTACCGCGCCAGCTTCTTCATCGGTTTCGCGTGCAGCGCCTTCAGCCAATGTTTCGCGCAACTCCATGAAACCTGCGGGCAATGTCCAAAACCCTTTTCTGGGTTCAATATTGCGCTTGCAGAGTAAAACTTTGTCATGCCAAACAGGAATGGTTCCCACCACATTCAGCGGATTCTCGTAATGCACGGTGTGGCAAGCGGGACAGACGGCCCGCAGTCGAGTGTCTCCATCGTCAGGCAGTCTTTGCACCACGGAGGAGCCGCAGTTTTTGCAATGTTTGATAGATCCGGAGAGGGGGTGGGGCATGGTGGGTGTGGTTATGAGGGCGACGCATTCAACGTGATGGGTCGAGTTTAGGACAGACCCAAGGCGCTCGCTTAGCGTTATCCTCGGGGCATGAAACTCCACAACTATTTCCGCTCATCCGCTTCTTTCAGAGTCAGAATTGCGCTTGCCCTCAAAGGTTTGTCTTATGAGTATGTGTCTGTTCATTTGGCACGCGGCGAGCAATTCACAGATGACTTCACGCAGATCAATGGTGATGCACTGGTGCCTGTGCTTGAGTGGGATGGTCTGCGGTTGACGCAATCCTTGGCCATCATCGAATATTTGGAAGACACGTACCCAGAACCTGCCTTGTTGCCCAAGGACCCCGCTGGCCGCGCCAGGGTCAGGGCTTTGTCGCAGTCGATTGCGTGTGAGATACATCCTTTGAACAATTTGCGCGTGTTGAAGTATTTGACGAACGTACTTCATTTGGAAGAAGACCAAAAAAATGGTTGGTACCGCCATTGGGTGCGCTTAGGCTTGGAAGCGTTTGAAAAACAATTGCACCACTCTGCCACCGGTCGCTTTTGTCATGGCAATGCCCCAAGCTTGGCTGATTGCACGCTCGTGCCGCAAATCTTCAACGGCAAGCGGTTTGATGTCGATTTTTCAGGCTTAGACAAGACCATGGCCATTTTCAACGCATGCATGGAATTGCCTGCGTTTCAACAAGCACAACCCAGTGCTTGCCCAGATTTTGAAGCTTGAACTGCCTCACTGGCCCGGCGCTAAGCTGTTTTGCAGTACGCGCCAAGGGGGCGTTTCAGCACACCACTATGCCAGCTTGAATTTAGGCGACCATGTGGGTGATGATCCGAGCTGTGTGTCTGTCAATCGACAAAAACTTGAAAAGGCCTGGGGTGTGAGGCCGGTGTTTTTGCAGCAAGTGCACGGTATCGATGTGGTTCAGTTGAAGTCGTCTGAACTTGCGCACCTCCCACCAGCCGATGCCTGCTTCACCGACGAAAAAAATGTGGCCTGCACCATCATGGTGGCCGATTGCTTGCCCGTGCTTTTTTATTGGCCCCAAGCCCAGGTGGTGGCTGCGGCGCATGCGGGGTGGAAAGGGCTGGCTTTGGGTGTATTGGAAGCCACTTTGGACCGGGCTGCCCCTTCTGCTGATATTGCCGATTGCAAAGTGTGGCTTGGGCCTTGCATTGGCCCCCAACACTTTGAAGTGGGCGACGATGTCAGAAATGCTTTTTGCGATTCCGATTCGTTATCTGCGGATGCTTTTTTGAAGACTTCCAAAAATGGTAAGTATTTGGCCGATTTGGCCTGGCTGGCCAGACGCAGGCTGAATTTACGAGGGATAGCACAGTTGGAGGGCAATGACAGCGGCCCAAGCTGGTGCACTTTTTCTTGCCCTGAACTTTTTTACTCACATCGGCGCGATGGAATCAGTGGACGTTTCGCAGCGGGCATTGCATTGGTGTGAGTTTTGTCAGCATTTCGTTGGGGTGGATGACTTAAGATCTGCTTAATCAATTCAACATTGCAGCCGATGAAGACATTACCCGTCTTGAGTTTTCCGCCCGATCAATTGGCAAAACTGCAGGCTGACTACAGCCAAGAAATGCAGCAGTTGTGGCAGCAGGGTATGCAAGCCAACCCAACACTCAAAGACCGACGATTTGCTGCAGAAGCGTGGCAACACAACCCGGTCGCGGCGTTTTCAGCTGCCATGTATTTGCTGAATGCAAGAACGCTGATGGCCATGAGCGACATGGTTGAAACCGACGAAAAAACCCGCGCACGGATTCGCTTCTCTGTGGAGCAATGGGTAGCTGCTGCATCACCGAGCAATTTTTTGGCATTCAACGCTGAAGCACAGCAAAAAGCCATCGACAGCAAGGGCGAAAGCATCGTCAAGGGCTTGCAAAACATGTTGCATGACCTGCAGCAAGGCCATGTTTCCATGACCGACGAGAGCAAGTTTGAAGTGGGGAAAAACGTCGCAGCGAGCGAAGGCGCGGTGGTTTTTGAAAATGAGATTTTTCAACTGATCGAGTACAAGCCCTTGACTCCCAAGGTCTATCAGCGTCCCTTTTTATTGGTCCCACCTTGTATCAACAAGTTCTACATTCTCGATTTACAACCCGCCAACTCATTCATACGCCATGTGGTCGAGCAAGGGCACCGAACGTTTGTGGTGAGTTGGCGCAATCCCGATGCCGATTTAAACCACGCCACGTGGGATGACTATGTGGAAAAGGGCGTGATCACCGCCATCCAAGTGGCACAAGAAATCGCCCAGATGCCGCAAATCAACACCCTTGGGTTTTGTGTCGGCGGAACCCTGTTGACCAGCGCATTGGCTGTGTTGGCGGCAAGAGGCGAAGACCC
Source organism: Burkholderiaceae bacterium (assembly GCA_023262645.1). GTDB lineage: Bacteria > Pseudomonadota > Gammaproteobacteria > Burkholderiales > Burkholderiaceae_C > Limnohabitans. The sequence goes on along the minus strand of JALRAA010000171.1, from coordinate 552 downwards.
TGTCGCGAGTGCCACGTTGTTGACCACATTGGTGGATTTCACCGATGTGGGTGTGTTGGATGTGTTCATTGACGAAGCCTTTGTGCAATTCAGAGAAGCGCAGTTTTCGCAAGGTGGTTTGATGGCGGGGCGCGACATGGCCTCTACCTTCAGTTTTTTGCGTCCCAATGATTTGGTGTGGAACTATGTGGTGGGCAATTACCTCAAAGGTGAAACACCGCCGCCATTCGATTTGCTCTACTGGAACAGTGACGCGACCAATTTACCCGGCCCTTTGTACGCCTGGTATTTGCGCCAAACATACCTTGAGAACAATTTGATCAAACCCGGCAAGGCGGTGATTTGTGGCGAGGCGGTCGATTTGCGCAAAGTCGATTTGCCCATTTACATCTATGGTTCTCGCGAAGACCATATCGTGCCCATCACTGCGGCATATGCTTCCACGCAAGTTTTTCCCGGGCCAAAGCGTTTTGTCATGGGCGCGTCGGGCCATATTGCAGGGGTGATCAATCCCCCGGCGGCAGGAAAGCGCAGCCATTGGCTGTCGAAATC
>JALRAA010000170.1 GCA_023262645.1 Burkholderiaceae bacterium | reverse complement strand
CCTTTTTCCGCTCAGTGATTTTGCTGCCCTACATCGTGCCAACCGCCTTGTCGGCGCTGGCCTTTTGGTGGCTGTATGACGCACAGTTTTCCATCATCAGTTGGGTCTTGATCAAGATGGGATGGATGGACCACTACATCGATTTTCTGGGAGATCCGTGGAACGCACGTCTGTCGGTGTTGGCAGCGAATGTTTGGCGGGGTGTGCCGTTTGTCGCCATCACTTTGCTGGCGGGTTTGCAAACCATTTCACCGTCGTTGTATGAGGCGGCTGCCATCGATGGTGCCACGTCATGGCAACGCTTCAAACACATCACGCTGCCTTTGCTCACCCCCATGATCGCGGTGGTGATGACGTTTTCGGTGTTGTTCACCTTCACCGACTTTCAACTGATTTACGTCATCACCCGAGGTGGCCCATTGAACGCGACCCATTTGATGGCGACCTTGTCTTTTCAACGCGCTATTTCTGGTGGCGCGTTGGGTGAAGGGGCTGCCATCGCGATTGCCATGGTGCCTTTTTTGCTGGCCGCGATTTTGTTCAGTTATTTCGGGTTGCAACGGCGCGCCTGGCAACAAGGGGGCAGCGACGCATGAGTGCGATGGAAGAAGAAGACAGCCAGGGCATGTCCTACTTAGACACGGTGCGCAGCCGCTGGGTGACGGTATACATACCGTTGGCCATTTTTGTGTTTGTGTTGTTGTTTCCCTTTTATTGGATGGTGATCACATCGGTCAAGCCCAACAACGAGCTGCTTTCTCGCGACGGCAACCCGTTTTGGGTGATTCAACCCACGCTCGAACATTTCCACAAACTGCTGTTCAAAACCGCTTACCCGGAATGGTTGTGGAACACCGTGTTCATTTCTGTGATTTCCACCGTGGTGTCGCTGGTGTGCGCGGTACTGGCGGCTTACGCCATAGAACGCTTGCGCTTCAAAGGATCGCGACAAGTAGGCTTGGGTATTTTTTTGGCTTATTTGGTGCCACCCTCCATCTTGTTCATTCCCCTCTCGACCATTGTTTTCAAACTGGGTTTGTTTGACACGCGCTGGGCGTTGATATTGACCTATCCCACTTTTTTGATTCCGTTTTGTACTTGGCTGCTGATGGGCTACTTCCGCTCGATTCCTTTCGAGTTGGAGGAATGCGCATTGATAGACGGCGCAACACGGTTTGAAATCCTCTGGAAGATCATTCTTCCCTTGTCTGTGCCCGGGCTGATTTCAGCGGGAATATTTGCGTTCACTCTGTCGTGGAACGAATTCATTTACGCCCTCACCTTCATCTCGTCCTCTGAGGTCAAAACCGTGCCTGTGGGCGTGGTGACCGAGTTGGTCGAAGGCGATGTCTACCACTGGGGTTCGCTGATGGCGGGCGCCTTGTTCGGCTCGTTACCGGTAGCTGTGCTGTATTCGTTTTTTGTCGACCATTACGTCTCAGGCATGACCGGCGCAGTCAAGGAATAAGATCACAGCCTGTCAGAACACACACAGGCTTTATGAACACTCCTTCTTTGGCAGATATGCGCAAGAACTACCAGCAGGCAGAACTGCTGGAGTCCCATGCCGCCGCACAACCGTTGCAACAATTCGGTACATGGCTGCAAGAAGCCATTGCCAGCCAAATCCCTGAACCCAATGCCATGACGCTGGCCACCGTGTCGTCCGAATTGCGCCCTAGCACGCGCGTGGTGTTGATCAAAGCCTACGACGAGCGAGGCTTGGTCTGGTTCACCAATTACAACAGCCGCAAAGGCCGGGAATTGGCGGGCAACCCCTTTGCTGCGCTGCAATTTCACTGGGTAGAACTTGAACGCGTGGTACGTATCGAGGGTCGGGTGGAAAAAATCAGTGAAGAAGAAAGTGACCAATACTTCCACTCTCGTCCATTGGCTTCGCGCATTGGTGCTTGGGCCAGTCCGCAAAGCGAGGTCATTGCATCGCGCGAATGGTTAGAAACTTCCTCCCAAAAATTCGCTGCGCAATTTGCCCAACATCCGCCGCGTCCACCGCATTGGGGTGGCTATCGGTTGGTGCCTGAACAATGGGAGTTTTGGCAAGGTGGCTCTGCCCGGTTACACGACAGGCTGCAATACCAATGGCGCAACGGCCAATGGCTGATACAACGGCTGGCGCCCTGACAAAGGGTTCAGGTTTTCACCCATTCTTGAAAATACTGCCCGAGTTTGCGAACTTTGGGCGCCACCACAAAGGTGCAATAACCTTGCTCGGGGTGGTTGACAAAATAATTTTGGTGGTAGTCCTCAGCGGGCCAGTAATGCGCCAGTGGCAGCACTTCAGTCACGATGTGCTTGTCGTAATGACCCATGCTGGTGGCCTCAGCGATGAATTGGGTCGCCACCACTTGGTCGTCTTTGTCGGAGTAGTAAATACCGCTGCGGTATTGGGTGCCCGTGTCATTGCCCTGCCGATTGAGGCTGGTGGGGTCATGGATGGCAAAAAAAATCTCCAACAACTGGCGCAGCGAAATGTGCTGAGGGTTGTACTCCACCCGAACCACTTCATTGAACCCTGTGTCCCCCCTGCAGACTTGTTCGTAGGTCGGACGCGCTTCACGCAAACCGTTGCAATAACCTGATTCAACGCGGGTCACGCCTTTGACGCGTTGAAACACGGCTTCTGTACACCAGAAGCAACCGCCCCCGAGTGTGATGATGGATGTGGTCATGCAAGCATCTTAGCCAGCCTTGCTTGTCATGTAAAAAAATTCAACGCATAAGCATGCCGCATTCAGGGCCATGGCCTGTGGGACACTTGCCTCCATGGATGCCCTAGGAATTCTCAAACCCTTGCTCACAACCTTGCTTTTGCCACCGGGTGGGCTGTTGCTGTTGTTGGCTTTGGCCATGGCCTTGGCACGCAAACACCGGCGTTTGGCTTGGACACTGGTGGCCACGGCCAGCGCTTTGTTGTGGCTGTTGTCATGCCACGCAGCCAGCTATGGTTTGGGGCGCTTGTTGTTGCCGTCCTACCCTGCGGTGTCTGCGTCTGACTCAAAGCGGGCGCAAGCCATTGTGGTGCTGGGAGGCGGCGTCAACCTTTATGCCCCTGAGTACGGCGAGCCCACCATGGGCGGTCACGCCACTGCCCGGTTGCAATATGGTGCCCACTTGAAACGGCAAACCGGCTTGCCCATGTTGTTTGCAGGCGGCAAAGGCTGGGGGGCATCCTCGGCACAAACCAGCAGTGAGGCCGAAGTCGCGGCTGCTATTTTGCAAAGAGACACAGGCATGACCATTGAATGGCTGGATAAGACATCCAGGGACACACGCGAGGGCGCCCTCAAAGCCTTCGAAATGTTGGCGCCGCTCCACAAAACCACTGTTTTATTGGTTACCAACGACTGGCACATGGCCCGCAGTGTCAAGCAGTTTGAAAAAGCAGGATTCACCGTGATTCCTGCGCCCATGGGTTTTATCCAACCCCCGCAAAACCCGTTGATGGACTACCTGCCTTCTGCCAAAGCGTTGGATCAAACCCAGCTGATTTTGAAAGAGTGGTTGGGCCGGTTATTGACCTGATACACAGGGGTTTTGCGATTGACTTGCCACAAGGCCCGGTATACATTACTAACCAGTCAGTCATTAATATGCCCAACTCCTCTACTTCTCCTTTACCCGAACTTTCCCAGCATAAGCGCGAGCGACGCAAAGAAGCCCGCCCGCAGGAATTGCTGGATGCCGCGTTGAGCCTGTTTGTTGAAAAAGGCTTTGCGGCCACCAAGGTGGAGGAAGTTGCGCTTCGGGCGGGTGTTTCCAAAGGTACACTTTTTCTGTACTTCCATTCCAAGGAAGATTTGTTCAAAGCGGTGATCCAACGCAATTTATCTGACCACTTTCCGGTTTGGAACCAAGAGTTTGACGAATTCCAAGGCAGCACGTCCGACATGGTCAGCTATGCCATGCAAACCTGGTGGCAGCGGATTGGCGACACCACAGCCAGTGGCATCACCAAGTTGGTCACCAGCGAAGCCAGCAATTTTCCCGATGTGGTGAAGTTTTATGAATCCGAGGTGATGCAACCCGGTCACACCCTGTTCAAAAAAATCCTGCAACGCGGCATAGACAACGGTGAATTTAAACCTTTTGACACGGACACCGCTGTTTACAGCTTGGTATCCGCCATCTTTTTTGTCAGCATGTGGAAGCATTCTTTGTCTGCCTGTGTTGACCACACACAGTTCGATCCTGCGTCGTTTTTGCAGTCGCATGTCCATGCATTGATGCATGGATGGCTCAAAACCTGACCACTTCCCCCATTCGTTGCACTTCGGAGCTTCATGACATGAGATTGCGTTCCAAAATTGGCTGGCTGCTGTTGCTGGTGGTGTTACATTCTACGTAATCACATTCATTCAAATTACAAACAGCCAATTGTCCTTGTATTTGCATTAAATATTTTTCAGGTATATATC
>JALRAA010000016.1 GCA_023262645.1 Burkholderiaceae bacterium | reverse complement strand
ATGGCGCAATTGGCCGACTGTGTTGCGCCCACGGTGGCGCTGGTGAACAACGCGCAACGCGAACACCAAGAATTCATGCGCAGTGTGCAAGCCGTGGCAGAAGAAAACGGCTCGGTCATTCAGCATTTGCCTGCCCATGGCACCGCGGTATTTCCCGCCACAGACACCTACCAATCGCTGTGGCGAACCTATGCGGCATACAGGCGTGTGGTGGATTTTGGCAATCCCGTGGCTGCTGTGCATGTGTTGCACGCCGAAGCGTCTGGCAATGGATGGCAATTGCACATCCACACCCCGCTTGGGCCGATCCACACCCGACTGGCGTTACCCGGTCAACACAATCTGCACAATGCCCTGGCTGCGGTGTCAGCCGCTTTGGCAGCAGGCGTGCCATTGGAAGCGATCACCCAAGGGTTGTCGCAATTTCAACCGGTCAGCGGTCGTTCGCAACTCAGCATGCTGCACAGTGGTGACCACACCATTTGTTTGATCGACGACAGCTACAACGCCAATCCCGATTCTGTGCGCGCTGCCATTGATTTGCTGGCGCAATCTGCACCGCCGCGCTTGCTGGTGCTGGGCGACATGGGTGAAGTGGGCGAGCAAGGTGCAAGTTTTCATGCCGAGGCAGGGGCTTATGCGCACAGCCAACGCATTGAACATGTGCTGACCTTGGGTGAACTGAGTGAACACACCGCCCGTGCTTGTCAACACGCAGTGCATTGCCACAGCATCGAAGACATTCAAACCAAGGCGCTTGAATTGCTGCCGCATATGGGCACGGTGCTGGTCAAAGGTTCGCGCTTCATGCGCATGGAGCGTGTGGTGCAAGCTTTGCAAAACACCTCTACACAGGCGGCGACACAGCCCCATAAGGAGGCTTCATGTTGTTGACCTTGGCCCAATGGTTGCAAGCATATTCACCCGAATATGGCTTCTTGCGTGTGTTCCAGTATTTGACATTTCGCGCCGTCATGGCGGCGGTTACAGCATTGTTGATTGGATTGGTTGCTGGGCCAGCAGTCATTCGCAAACTCACCGAATTCAAAATCGGTCAACCGATTCGCGGCTATGGCGTGCAAGCCCATATCAGCAAAGCAGGCACACCCACCATGGGCGGGGTGTTGGTGTTGTTGGCGATAGGTTTGTCCACGCTGTTGTGGGTCGATTTGTCCAACCGGTTTGTTTGGATTGTGTTGTTGGTGACTTTGGGTTTTGGTGCCATCGGTTGGGTGGACGATTGGCGCAAAGTGGTCAACAAAGACCCCGAGGGCATGCGCTCCGGCGAAAAATACCTGTGGCAATCGGTGATCGGATTGCTGGCTGCTTTGTATTTGGTGTTCAGCATTTCAGAGGTCAGCAATTTGCGCGTGCTGGAATTGTTTTACAGCTGGGTTCGATCGGGGTTTGATGTGAATTTGCCTCCACAAGCCGGTTTGTTGTTGCCGTTTTTCAAAGAAGTCAGCTATCCGCTGGGTGTGTTGGGTTTTGTCATCCTCACCTATTTGGTGATCGTGGGTTCGAGCAACGCGGTCAATTTGACCGATGGATTAGATGGGCTCGCGATCATGCCGGTGGTGATGGTGGGTTCGGCGCTTGGCGTGTTTGCGTATGTCGTGGGTAGCGCGGTCTATTCCAAATATTTGTTTTTTCCGCATATTCCGGGTGCCGGTGAATTGCTTATTTTCTGTGCGGCTATCGCGGGCGCAGGCTTGGCGTTTTTATGGTTCAACACCCATCCTGCGCAAGTGTTCATGGGGGATGTCGGTGCTTTGGGCTTGGGTGCAGCCTTGGGCACGATTGCCGTCATCGTGCGTCAGGAAATTGTGTTGGCCATCATGGGTGGCATTTTTGTGGCTGAGGCCGTGTCGGTGATGCTGCAAGTCAGCTATTTCAAATACACCAAACGCAAATACGGTGAAGGCAGACGTATTTTGAAGATGGCACCGTTGCACCACCATTTTGAAAAATCCGGTTGGAAAGAAACACAGGTTGTGGTTCGTTTTTGGATCATCACCATGTTGTTGTGCTTGCTGGGTTTGTCCACCTTGAAATTGCGCTGACCATGGAATTGCTCAAAGACCAACACGTTTTGATCCTCGGCTTGGGTGACTCCGGCTTGGCCATGGCGCGTTGGTGTTTGCGTCAAGCGGCCCGGGTGACGGTGGTGGACAACCGCGTACAGCCCCCTGGCTTGGCACAGCTACAGGCTGAACTTCCCGCCGCCACATTCGTGCAAGATGCCTTCCATTCAGCGTTGCTCGACGGCAATGACATTCGTGCAGTCTTCAAAAGCCCCGGTTTGTCACCCGCTGAAGTGGCGGGTGTGTGGCAGGCAGCGCAGGCCAAAGGTTTGTGGTGCGGTACCGAACTCACGTTGTTTGCCCATGCACTCGCATATTTGAAAAACCGTGAGCCTTCATACAACCCCGCTGTGTTGGCCATCACAGGCACCAATGGCAAAACCACCGTGACCCGACTCACGGGTTTGTTGCTGGAGCGGGCCGGCAAAGCGTGGCGGTGGCTGGCAATATCGGGCCGACCTTGCTCGATACATTGGGCCAGTCGTGGGAGATGTTGCCTGAGGTGTGGGTGTTGGAGTTGTCCAGTTTTCAATTGGACGGTGTCGACAACTTTGACCCAACCGCTGCCTGTGTACTCAATCTGACACAAGACCATTTGGATTGGCACGGTGACATGGCGGCTTATGGTTCGGCCAAAGCACGCATCTTCGGACAGCACGCCGTGGGTGTGTTGCCAAGACAAGATGCCACGGTGATGGCGTTGTGGCCGGCAGACAGCGGTCGCAAAAAGGATGTGCCACGCAGCCGCATTCATTTCGGGACAGACCTGCCGCAACACCCAGGTGACTTTGGCATGGTGGTAGAGAACGGTATGCGTTGGCTGGTGCGAGCCATGCCGTCAGAAGACACTGGAAATAAACGCAGTCGCGCCAACGATGAAGAATTGCACATCCAGCGTTTGATGCCTGCTGATGCTTTGCGCATACGCGGTGAGCACAATGCACTTAACGCGTTGGCTGCCTTGGCATTGGCGGGTACTTGCTGCCCTGCGTTGGCACCCATGCTGCATGGCTTGCGTGAATACAGCGGTGAACCGCACCGTGTGTCGTCCGTGGCGGTGATCAACGACATCGAATTCATCGACGACAGCAAAGGCACCAATGTGGGTGCGACCGTGGCTGCCATCAACAGTTTGGGTGCAGACCGCCGATTGGTGGTGATATTGGGTGGCGATGGCAAAGGCCAAGATTTTTCTCCGCTGGGCGATCCGCTCAAGCGCCATGCCCGTGCAGTGGTGTTGATCGGGCGCGATGGCCCGTTGTTGGCAGAGGCTTTGAAGGTCTATGACCTGAGCATGCACTCGGCCACTGACATGCAGCACGCGGTGGAAACCGCTGTGCAATTGGCACACACCGGGGACGTGGTGCTGTTGTCGCCAGCGTGTGCCAGTTTGGATATGTACGCCAATTACGTTGCCAGAGCGCAAGCATTCAGCGACGCGGTGCAACAGGTGGCCATGCTCGAGGGGCAGCCATGAACAGCGCAAGCATCAGCCTGAGCGAGCGCATCGGACGCTGGTTCGGTAACCCGCCCAAAGAAGGCATGGACGCTTTGCCAGTGCGGGTGCATGGGCGTGAATTTGCGCGAACCGGTGCCGCCCCGGGAAGCATCAAAGGTTTTGACCAAGCCTTGATTTGGGCCATTGCTGGCTTGCTGATGTGGGGCTTGGTCATGGTGTATTCAGCCTCTATCGCTTTGAACGACAACACCCAGTCCAGCGGCGTGTGGCAAGCGCAATTTTTGCTGCGCCATGCCTTGTCAGTGGGCATCGGTTTTGTGGTGGCTTTGTTGGTGTTTCAAGTGCCCATGGACCGGTGGGAAAAAGCAGCACCTTGGGTATTCATTGTGTCCATCGTGTTGTTGATTGCCGTGCTGCTGCCGTTCATTGGCAAAAGCGTCAACGGTGCGCGCCGCTGGATTGGTTTGGGTGTGATGAATTTCCAGCCCTCTGAATTGGCCAAGTTGGGTACGCTGCTTTATGCCGCCAATTACATGGTGCGCAAAATGGATGTGAAAGAAAAGTTTTTTGCCGCTGTCACACCGATGGCCGTGGCGATCGCCATCGTGGGTTCTTTGTTGCTGGCTGAGCCGGACATGGGAGCGTTCTTGGTGATAGCGGTCATCGCCATGGGCATTTTGTTTTTGGGGGGTGTGAACGCCCGCATGTTCATATTGATCATCTGTATTTTGTTGGTGGCCTTTGGTTTGATGATTGCGTTGTCACCTTGGCGGCGCGAGCGCATCTTTGCGTATCTGGATCCGTTTGGCGCCGATTACGCTTTGGGCAAAGGCTATCAGTTGTCGCATTCATTGATAGCCATTGGGCGTGGAGAAATATTTGGGGTGGGTCTGGGCGGCAGTGTCGAAAAATTGCATTGGCTTCCCGAGGCGCACACCGACTTTTTGCTGGCTGTGCTGGGTGAAGAGTTTGGTCTGGTCGGTGTGGTGATTGTGATTGGCGTGTTCATGTGGCTGACACGGCGCATCATGTTTATCGGTCGCCAAGCGATTGCCATGGACCGCGTGTTCTCAGGTTTGGTGGCGCAAGGTGTGGGTGTGTGGATTGGTTTTCAGGCATTCATCAACATGGGTGTGAATCTCGGCGCCTTGCCCACCAAAGGCTTGACATTGCCCCTCATGAGTTATGGCGGATCAGCCATCTTGCTCAACTTGGTTGCGTTGGCGATTGTCTTGCGTGTGGATTATGAAAACCGGTTGCTGATGCATGGAGGACGTGTATGAATACGCGCACGGCATTGGTCATGGCCGGTGGCACAGGCGGGCATATTTTTCCGGGCTTGGCCGTGGCCGAGTTGTTGCGCGAACGCGGATGGCGCGTGCATTGGTTGGGCGCGCCGGTACCCAGCATGGAGAGTGCGTTGGTGCCTCCTCAAGGATTTGCATTTGAAGCCGTCAGTTTTGGCGGTGTGCGTGGCAAGGGTTTGGTCACGCTGGGTTGGTTGCCAGTGCGGCTGTTGCATGCGTTTTGGCAAAGCTGGCGGGTGGTGCGTCGCATCCAACCCGATGTGCTGATCGGTCTGGGTGGCTACATCAGTTTTCCTGGCGGCATGATGGGTGTGTTGTGTGGCAAACCATTGGTTCTGCACGAGCAAAACGCGATCGCTGGCTTGGCCAACAAAATCATGGCGCACATAGCGGATCGGGTGCTGTCCACATTCCCCAACGTGTTGCCTAAAACGCGTTGGGTCGGCAATCCATTGCGCCACGCATTCACCGTGCAAGCGGCCCCTGCCGAACGGTTTTCGCAGAGGCAAGGTGCATTGCGCGTGTTGGTCGTCGGTGGCAGTTTGGGCGCGCAATATTTAAACAGCGTGGTGCCACAAGCATTGGCTTTGATTCCACAAGACAAACGGCCTCTGGTCACGCACCAAGGAGGCCATAAGCATTTGGCGCAATTGCAAACCCATTATCAGCAAGCAGATGTTCAGGCTGATTTGGTGCCGTTTATCGACGACACCGCCATGGCCTTCGCGCAAGCGGATTTGGTCATTTGCCGCGCTGGAGCGAGCACCGTGAGTGAAATTGCCGCCGTGGGTGCGGCGGCGTTGTTTGTGCCGTTTGCCCATGCCGTCGATGACCACCAAACAGCCAATGCGCAATTTTTGGTGCAGCACAACGCCGCTTGGTTGAAACAACAAACCGAATTGAGCGCAACCCAGTTGGCCGATTTTCTACAACAACTGGATCGCACGCAGTTGCTCGACATGGCGAACCGTGCCTATGGTTTGCGCAAAACCACCGCTACCCAAGAAGTGGTGGCAGTGTGCGAAGAGGTGACGGCATGAAGCACGCGATTCGACATGTGCATTTCGTCGGCATCGGCGGCGCAGGCATGAGTGGCATTGCCGAAATTCTGCACAACTTAGGCTATACCGTCAGCGGCTCTGACATGGCTGACAGCCCGGTGTTGCGGCGACTGCAGTCCGTGGGGATTCAAACCCGGGTAGGGCACGACGAACAACACATCAGCGGTGCAGATGCCGTGGTGACATCCACCGCGGTTCAGGCAGACAACCCCGAAGTGGTGGCCGCTCACCGCAAATGGATTCCAGTGGTGCCGCGTGCTGTCATGTTGGCCGAACTCATGCGTTTGAAACAAGGCATTGCGATTGCAGGCACCCATGGCAAAACCACGACCACCAGTTTGGTGGCCAGTGTGTTGGCGCAAGCCGGTCTTGACCCAACCTTTGTGATTGGGGGGCGTTTGATCAGCGCGGGTGCAAACGCCAAACTGGGCTCGGGTGAATACATCGTGGTGGAGGCTGACGAATCCGACGCATCGTTCTTGAACCTGAACCCGATCATGTCGGTGGTCACCAATATCGATGCAGACCACATGGAAACCTACGGCCATGACTTTGGTCGGTTAAAGCAAGCGTTCATCGAGTTTTTGCACCGCATGCCGTTTTATGGCGCGGCAGTTTTGTGTGCTGACGATCCGGTGTTGCAAAGTATTTTTCCTGAGGTGTCGCGCCCCATCACCAGTTATGGCATGTCAGACAACGCCCAAGTGCGGGCGCACGATGTACGTGCTGATGGATCGCGCATGCGTTTTCGCGTCACGCGCAGCAACGGCATCACCTTGCCGGATCTCGACATCGTGTTGAATCTGCCGGGCATGCACAACGTGCGCAACGCATTGGCAGCCGTTTCGATTGCGGTTGAATTGAATTTGCCTGACGAGGCGGTGGTCAAGGCATTGGCCGAATTCAAAGGCGTGGGACGCCGGTTCCAAAACCATGGCGAATTACCGGCCCGAAGCGGTGGCCACTACACCTTGATTGAAGACTATGGTCACCATCCAGTAGAGCTTGCTGCCACGATCGAAGCGGCCCGTGGCGCATTTGCAGGCCGCAGACTGGTGCTTGCGTTTCAGCCACACCGCTACACCCGAACACGCGATTGCTTTGAAGATTTTGTGCAAGTCTTGCGACTCGCCGATGTGGTCTGGTTGACCGAGGTGTACGCCGCCGGTGAAGCCCCGATTGCCGCTGCCGATGGCCGTGCGTTGGCGCATGCATTGCGCGTGGCGGGCCAACAAGCGTTGGTGTTTGCGCAAGACTTGTCGCAATTGGAATCGCTGGTGCAAGAACAGGCGCAAGACGGCGATGTGGTGATGTGCATGGGAGCAGGTTCTATCGGGCAGTTACCTATGCGGTTGGTGGCCCAGGCCAGTGGTAACGACAAGCCGGGTTTGAGGGTGGTGAGGACATGATGGCATTTGACACACACAAGGCGCGTGTCGCTGTGTTGATGGGCGGGCATTCTGCCGAGCGCGAAATTTCTTTGATGTCCGGCAACGGCGTGTTGCAGGCATTGTTGTCAAAGGGCATACATGCTGAGGCTTGGGATCCTGCACACACGCCTTTGTTGGCCTTGCGCGATCAAGGCATCACCCATGCATTCATCGCATTGCACGGCAGGCATGGTGAAGACGGTACCGTGCAAGGGGCGCTGGAGTTGATGGGTATTCCCTATACCGGCTCAGGCGTCATGGCGTCTGCGATTGCGATGGACAAACACATGACCAAACGCATTTGGCTGGCAGAAGGTTTGTCCACACCGCCAAGTGTTTGGTTGACGCCCGCGCAGCAAACCCCGCAAGCGTTGAATGCCATTCCCCAGCAACTCGGTTTACCCTTGATCGTCAAACCCCCGCACGAAGGTTCTTCAATTGGTGTGAGCAAAGTCAGCCATGGCGATCAATTGTCTGCCGCCATCGCGTTGGCCCAAAAATCCGATCCCTATGTGCTGTGTGAAGCCTTTATTCAGGGCGAAGAAGTCACCTGTCCTGTGCTGGGAGATGCAGACCAAGCATTTGCATTGCCAGTGGTCAAAATCGCTGCACCCGATGGTGCTTACGACTACCAAAACAAATATTTCACGGACGCAGTCACCTACCACTGTCCCAGCGGATTGCCCAAAGACGAAGAACAAGCGATTCAGGCATTGAGCGTTGCCGCTTACCGCGCACTGGGTTGTCGGGGTTGGGGTCGTGCTGATTTGATGATCCGTGCCAGCGATCGCCAACCCTTCTTGCTAGAGATGAACACCAGCCCGGGCATGACCAGCCATTCGCTGGTGCCCATGTCAGCCAAAGCCGCAGGCATCGACTACGCAGATTTGTGTGTGCGATTGTTGAAAGATGCAAGGCTCGATACATATCGGGAGGTATCGCACGCATGAAAGCCCGCGACGCCATGTACCTTCACCACGACTCTGCACCAGAGTTGGCTTTGGATGTGCGTTTGATGAACATCACCAGCCGTTGGATGCTGTTGTTGGCGGGTGTGTTGTTTGTCAGCATGCTGGTGATGTGGGTTGCGCGTCACCCGGTATTCACGATCAACGGCATGAGCGTGGTGGGCGAAGTGCGCCACAACAATGAAGTCACTTTGCGTGCCAATGTGGTCCCACGGTTGCAGGGCAGTTTTTTCACCGTGGATTTGGCACGCGCCAAGGCGGCATTTGAAAACGTGCCGTGGGTCAGACAAGCGGTGGTGCAGCGTGAATTTCCCAACCGATTGCGCGTGGAAATTTTGGAGCACGAACCGGTTGCCTATTGGGGACCCGAAGCCGATTCACGTTTGCTCAACAAACAAGGCCAAGTATTCAGCGCCAACTTTGGTGAACTCGATAACGAAAACCTGCCCCACTTATCAGGGCCCGACACCGAATCTGTGCGCGTGTTGCAAATGTTCAATGCCCTGGGCCCGGTGTTCTCTCAAATGCAACTGAACATGGGCGCGTTGGAATTGACCGCCAGGGGCAGTTGGAGAGCGCGTTTTAAAAATGGAGCCCAAATTGAATTGGGCAGAGGCAGTGAGCAAGAAGTGATGGCGCGTGTGCAACGTCTGACGCAAACGCTGGCACAAGTCAGTCAGCGGTACGGTCGTCAGACACAGTCGTTGGAGTCAGCAGATTTGCGGTATGTGAATGGCTATGCGCTGCGATTGCGCGGTGTCAGCACATTGGATTCAACAGCAACAAGGTAAGTACAAAGAGGTTGGTATGGCTAAAGAATACAAAGACTTGGTCGTAGGGTTAGACATCGGAACCAGCAAAGTGATGGTGGTGGTCGCCGAGGTCTTGCCCGGTGCCGAACTCAAACTCGCTGGTTTTGGCATTGCCCCCAGCAGCGGACTCAAGCGCGGCGTGGTGGTCAATATCGATGCCACGGTGCAAAGCATTCAAATGGCTTTGAAAGAAGCCGAATTGATGGCGGATTGCAAGATCACCCGCGTATACACCGGCATCACAGGCAGCCACATACGCGGTATGAATTCGCACGGCATGGTGGCTGTCAAAGACCGGGAGGTCACGGCTGCAGATGTGGCCCGTGTGGTGGAAACCGCCAAAGCCGTCAATATTTCCAACGACCAGCGTTTGTTGTTGGTGGAACCCCAAGAGTTCATCATTGATGGGCAAGATGTGAAAGAGCCGATAGGCATGAGTGGCATCCGTTTAGAGGCCAAGGTCCATATCGTGACCGGTGCGCAAACAGCGGCTGAAAACATCATCAAGTGTGTGCGCCGCTGTGGTTTAGATGTAGAGCAACTGATGCTCAACCCATTGGCGTCGAGCTATTCGGTGCTGACCGCCGATGAAAAAGAATTGGGTGTAGCGCTGGTAGATATTGGCGCGGGCAGTACCGATGTGGCGATCTTCACCGGGGGCGCCATACGGCACACCGCTGTGATTCCTATCGCTGGCGACTTGATCACCAGTGACATTGCCATGGCATTGCGCACACCCACCAAAGACGCCGAAGACATCAAAGTCGAATCCGGCTATGCCAAACAATTGCTGGCCGACCCCAACATACAAGTGGAAGTACCCGGCTTGGGCGACCGAGGCCCGCGCATGCTCAGCCGACAGGCGCTGGCCGGTGTGATCGAACCCCGGGTGGAAGAAATTTACGCATTGGTGCAACAAGTGCTGCGCGATTCGGGGTTCGAGGAAGTGTTGTCGTCTGGCATTGTGCTCACAGGCGGCAGCGCCATGATGCCCGGCATGATCGAGTTGGGTGAAGATATTTTTCTCAAAGCCGTGCGACGGGGTGTGCCGCGTTACAGCAGCGCGTTGTCGGACATGGTGTCGCATCCGCGCGCGGCCACTGTCATGGGTTTGCTGGAAGAAGCAAGGCTCGCACGCTTGCGCGGATTCCGCGTGGCGCAAAAAAACGGTTCGGTCAAGACCGCCATGGGGCGCGTCAAAGACTGGTTGGTAGGGACCTTCTGACCATGAACAACCTGATGCAATCTTTAGCCACGGTTCCCACTCGCCGCAGCAAAAGCCGACGATGGCGACCCTGTTCACGGGGGGCGCCACCAAGTTGAAAAAATCACATAACCACTCAAAAAATACAGATTCAAGGCAACTGCAAAACACATTCGGAGAGAACTATGAAAATTGAAATGATGGAATCCAGCGAATTCAACCCAGAGACCCAAATTCGTGTGATCGGCGTCGGCGGTGGTGGTGGCAATGCGGTCGAGCACATGATCAGCAGCGGTGTGCGTGGTGTCGAATTTATTTGCGCCAACACCGATGCTCAAGCGTTGAAAGTCAGCTCTGCACACCGCGTCATTCAATTGGGTGACAACGGTTTGGGCGCGGGCAGCAAACCCGAGCGTGGACAAGCGGCTGCTGAAGCGGCTATCGACAACATTCGCGAAGTGTTGCAAGGCGCCAATATGGTGTTCATCACCGCCGGCATGGGTGGCGGTACCGGTACAGGCGCAGCCCCAGTGGTGGCACGTGTGGCCCGTGAAATGGGCATCCTCACCGTGGGTGTGGTCACCAAGCCTTTCGATTGGGAAGGTGGACGACGCATGACCAATGCCGAAGCAGGATTGGCCGAACTCGAAGCCAATGTCGATTCGCTGATTGTGGTGTTGAATGAAAAATTGCAAGAAGTCCTTGGCGACGATGTGAGCCAAGACCAGGCCTTTGCTTTCGCCAACGATGTGCTGAAAAACTCCGTCGGTGGTATTGCCGAAATCATCAATGTAGAAGCTTTGGTGAACGTGGACTTTGAAGACGTGCGAACCGTGATGAGCGAGCAGGGCAAAGCCATGATGGGCACAGCCACGGCCAGTGGCCCAGACCGCGCGCGCATTGCCGCCGAACAAGCCGTGGCTTGCCCGTTGCTCGAAGGTGTAGACATGACCGGTGCCAAAGGCGTGCTGGTGTTGATCACCGCCGCCAAAGGCGCGTTGAAATTGGCCGAGTCTCGCGAAGCCATGAACACCATCCGTGCTTTTGCTTCACCGGAAGCGCATGTGATTTACGGCACAGCGTATGACGAAACATTGGGAGACCAAATTCGCGTCACCGTGGTGGCCACCGGATTGGCACAACCTGGCCGTCGCATGGCGCCACCTTTGTCTGTTATTCGCACCGGTACCGATAACGCGGTGTATGCCAATCCTGCAGATGTCATGCCTGTGGCCATATCGCCTGCCGCGCATGCTGGCAGCGATGGCATGAACCGCGCCTCCGCGCCGCAAACCAGCCACGATGTCAATGTCAATGTGCCCAGTGTGTGGCGTACCAACCGTACCCAAGCCGCAGCCAAGGTCGATGCGTTGTCATCAGGCGGCATGGACAACTATGAGATACCTGCGTTCTTGCGAAAACAGGCCGACTAAAATTCGCCTGTGCTGAAACAACGAACCCTACAAACCATGACCCGCGCCGTTGGCGTGGGGTTGCACAGCGGGCAACGCGTTGAATTGACATTGCGCCCCGCCGCGCCTGACACAGGTATTGTGTTCAGGCGCACGGATTTGCCGCATCCCGTGGACATACCCGTGGGCGCTTTGTCGGTCACCGACACCCGCTTGGCTTCGACCATCGAAGCGCAGGGTGCCAAGGTGCACACCGTAGAGCATTTGATGTCAGCCTGCAGCGGTTTGGGTTTGGACAATTTGTACATTGACATCACCGCCGAAGAAGTGCCCATTCTTGACGGATCGGCTTCTTCGTTTGTGTTCTTGTTGCAATCGGCTGGCATTGAATTGCAAAACGCCCCCAAGCGTTTCTTGCGGATCTTGCAAGAAGTCATGGTCAGCCAAGGCGAGGGCGACCAAAAAAAATGGGCAGGCCTTTACCCGCACCATGGCTTCAAATTGAGTTTTGAAATCGATTTCAAACACCCGGCGGTGGACACCACAGGTCAATCGGTCACGTTTGACATGGACACCGGCCATTACACCCGTGACATTGCCCGCGCTCGCACATTTGGGTTCACCCGCGATGTCGAGCACATGCGGTCAAACGGTTTGGCCTTGGGGGGTGGCTTGGACAATGCCATCGTCATGGACGACTACAAGGTACTCAACAGCGACGGCCTGCGTTATGACGACGAATTTGTGAAGCACAAAATTTTGGATGCCATGGGCGATTTGTATTTGCTCGGCAAACCTATGCTTGGTCATTACCGTGCATTTCGTTCTGGGCATGCACTTAACAATTTGTTGTTGCGCGAGCTTTTAAGTCGTCCCCATGCATACGAATGGGTCAGCTTTGACGATGAACGCATGGCACCCAAAGGCTTGGCGCAACTTTCACCTGCTTGGTGAATCAGCCCTCTTAACCGCCCCGACCACCCCGCAACATGC